>DXEQ01000131.1 GCA_019114885.1 Candidatus Anaerobutyricum stercoripullorum | reverse complement strand
AGACGAGATCATGGACGCGCAGAATTCTCATCAGAAGAAGGAGAATCTGATCAAAGATATTCTCAATAATATCCAGAACCTCTACAAGGTGGCCAACAAGAGAGAGGTCACAAAGATTCAGGATGAATTTTACAAGGTTTATGTGACGGATGATATGATGCAGCTGCAGCATTTTGCCAGCCAGCTGGATATTATATCAGAAGGATATCAGGCGCAGAGCCTGACATGACGGAGGAAAGAGATGCATTTGCCAGAAAAGTTTGAGAAAAAAATGCGCGGGCTTCTCGGAGAGGACTGCGACAATTATTTCGACAGCTTTGGAGAAGGATACGGGCAGACATGCAGAGTGAATCAGTTAAAAATGCAGCCGGCGGAGCTTCTCCGCCGGTTTTCTGTGAGTCCGGTCCCGTGGTGCGAGACAGGATTTTATTATAAAGGAGAAAACAGGCTTTCTCTCCATCCATTTTATTACGGGGGAGCCTATTATATACAGGAACCATGCGCTATGGCTCCTGCTTCTTTTTTGCCGGTAAAACCGGGAGACCGGGTGCTGGACCTCTGCGCTGCTCCGGGAGGAAAGACGACGGCGATGGCGGCAAAGATGCAGGGAGAGGGTATACTGATCGCCAACGATATCAGTATTTCAAGATGCAGGGCGCTCCTCAAAAATATGGAGATGGCCGGAATAAAAAATGCGGTGATCACCTGCGAGAGCCCGGAACACCTTTCGCAGCGTTTTGCAGGATATTTTGACTGTATTCTTGTGGACGCGCCCTGTTCCGGCGAGGGGATGTTCCGGAAAGAACCTTCCATGGCGGCCGACTGGTCGCCGGAGGAAGTACAGCGTTACAGCACTCTTCAAAAAGAGATTGTGCACGCGGCGGCCCGCATGGTTCGCCCGGGAGGATATCTGCTTTATTCTACCTGCACCTACTCTCCGGAGGAGAACGAACAGGTGGTGGAGACGCTGCTGGCGTCCGGAAGAGATATTGACACAGAAAATGTACAGGCTCCTTTTGCCTGTGCAAAGGAAGCGGATGAAGAAGGGGCCTGTGGTCTTTTTCAGCTGGAAGAACTGCCCTTATATCCCGGGGTGGATAAGGGACATCCGGAGTGGAGCCGCAGCGGCGAGGAGAGTCTGACCTGCTGCAGACGGTTCTGGAACCACCGGGTCAGGGGAGAAGGACAGTTCGCGGCACTGCTTCGGCGGGTGGATGAGACGGAAAGCCCGGAAAAGGCGCCGGGTCCATTTATCCCCGCGCAAGACGGATTGACCGGCGAGATGCGCGATTTCTTCGCGCACTGCAGGCTGGCGGTACCGGAAGAGCGGCTGCAGTTTCTCAAGGAACGGGTCTTTCTTCTTCCGGAGGGATGTCCCGATCTGTCGGGACTTCGGGTCGTGCGCTCCGGACTGTACCTGGGAGATTGCAAGAAGAAACGGTTTGAGCCGGGACAGGCGCTTGCTATGGCACTGCGAAAAGAAGAATACGACAACGTCCTCTCCCTTCCCCTCTCCGATGAGAGAGTGGAGAGATATCTGCGGGGAGAGACGATCCAGGCAGACGGACCGGACGGATGGGTGCTCGTCTGCGTGGAAGAACTGCCTCTCGGCTGGGGAAAGAGCAGCCGCGGCAATATCAAGAATAAGATCGAGCCGGGCTGGCGGAAACAGTGACCGGCCGACACATCAAAATGATACGCAGGACAGGAGATTATGATGGAAAAGATGCGCCTGGATAAATACCTTACGCAGACGGCGGGACTGAGCCGCAGTGAGGCAAAACAATATCTGAAAAAAGGAAGAGTGTGCGTGGACGGACAGATCATAAAGAAGCCGGAGACGAAGATTGACGCCGGACAGGCGGCGGTGACGGTGGACGGCAGGCTCTGCCATTATGAAAAGTATACCTACCTCATGCTCCATAAGCCGCAGGGCGTGGTTTCTGCCACGGAGGACGACAGGGAGCGCACGGTTCTGGACCTGATCGGAGAGCCGGTCCGGGGGCTGTTTCCTGTGGGTCGGCTGGATAAAGATACAGAAGGGCTGCTCCTTCTCACCAACGATGGAGCGCTGGCCCACGACCTGCTCTCTCCCAAAAAACATGTGGATAAATGCTATTTTGCCATTCTGGACGGCCCGGTGGGCAAGGCGGAACAGGAGGCCTTTGCTTGTGGGCTGGATATCGGAGATGAGAAGCGGACACTGCCGGCGAAGCTTGTGCCCCTGCCGCAGGAGACCGCAGAGCCCGGACAGCCGCAGAAGGCCGAATCCATAGTAGATGCAAAGCGGCCGGCACAGGCTGAATCCGTGGCGGATTCAGAGGGCTTCGGTGTGCTGATCACCGTTCAGGAGGGCCGGTTTCATCAGATCAAACGCATGGCGAAGGCTGTGGGCCGGGAAGTTTTGTACCTGAAACGGCTGTCCATGGGGAGCCTGCGGCTGGACGCCGCGCTGCGGCCGGGAGAGTACCGTCCGCTGACGGAAGAAGAGATAGAGAGTTTAAAAAGAAGTCGGAAAGAAACAGCGAAAGAGGAGTGAGCGCACGATGGAAAAAACAACAGGATTTTTGCCGACCAGCATGGAAGAGATGCAGGAGAGAGGCTGGGAACAGGCGGACTTTGTCTACATTTCCGGAGACGCCTACGTAGACCATCCTTCTTTTGGGATGGCCATCATCACAAGGCTTCTGGAACATGCGGGATATAAGGTGGCCGTCATCGCTCAGCCGGACTGGAAAAAGGATGAGAGCATCACCGTGTGCGGGGAGCCGCGGCTTGCCTTTCTCGTGTCCGCGGGAAATATGGACTCCATGGTCAATCATTGCACCTCGGCAAAAAAGCGGCGGCACCAGGACGCCTACACGCCGGGCGGCGGATTCTCAAGACGGCCGGACCGGGCGGTGATCGTCTACAGCAATCTCATAAGAAGAACATATAAGAAGACGCCGATCCTTCTGGGAGGCATCGAGGCGTCTCTGCGGCGGCTGGCCCATTATGACTACTGGAGCGACACGGTGAAGAGAGCTGTGCTCCTTGATTCCGGCGCGGACCTTTTGATGTACGGAATGGGAGAACATTCGGTGCTGGAGATCGCCGAGGCGCTGCAGGCCGGTATCCCGGTGAAGGACATCACCTATGTGCGGGGAACGGTCTTTCGTTGCCACAGTCTGTCGGAACTGTCCGGAGATTACGAGGTGCTCCCTTCTTACCCGGATATATGCGCGCGGAAAGAAGAATATGCCAGAAGCTATTACCGGCAGTATCAGAATACGGACGCCCTGACGGCCGGGAGGCTGGTGGAGCCATATAAAGAGACGGAGTATGTGGTGCAGAATCCGCCGGCTCTCCCGCTGACAACGGAAGAGATGGATGCGGTGTACGATCTGCCTTATATGCGGACATGGCATCCGTCTTACGAAAAGGAAGGCGGCGTACCTGCCATCCAGGAGGTGAAGTTTTCTCTGGTCAGCAACCGGGGATGTTTTGGCGGCTGCAGTTTCTGTGCTCTCACTTTCCATCAGGGACGGCGGGTGCAGGTGCGAAGCCACGCTTCTATTATAAGAGAGGCGGAACAGATGACGAAGGATCCGGATTTTAAAGGATATATTCACGATGTGGGAGGACCGACGGCGGACTTTCGCCATCCGGCATGCAGAAAACAGCTGGAAAAGGGCGTGTGCAGTCACCGGCAGTGCCTGTTCCCGAAACCATGCCCGAATCTGGACTGCAGCCACAGCGATTACATTTCCTTATTAAAGAAGCTGCGGCAGCTCCCCGGCGTCAAAAAGGTATTTATCCGTTCCGGAATCCGCTTCGATTATGTGCTGACGGAGAAAAACGGAGCGTTTTTGCGGGAACTGTGCGAACATCACGTGAGCGGACAGCTTAAAGTGGCGCCGGAGCACATCAGCGACCGGGTGCTGGCCATGATGGGAAAGCCGTCCAACGAGGTGTACGAACGTTTTGTAGATAGTTATCAGGAAATGAACCGGCGCATCGGGAAGAAACAGTATCTGGTGCCGTACCTCATGTCCTCGCACCCGGGCTCCGGGCTTCGGGAGGCGGTGGAGCTGGCGGAATACGTCCGGGATCTGGGATATATGCCGGAGCAGGTACAGGATTATTATCCGACGCCGGGCACCATATCCACCTGCATGTACTATACCGGGCTTGATCCGCGCACCATGGAGCCGGTGTATGTGCCGCGCACAGCCAGGGAGAAAAAAATGCAGCGGGCGCTCATACAATACCGGAATCCCGACAATTATGAGATCGTAAAAGAAGCGCTGCTGGCAGCCGGACGGGAAGATCTGATCGGTTACGGGCCGAAGTGCCTGATTCCGCCCCGCAGGGGAGGTCGTTCGGAAAATGTACAGCAGGCGGGCATAAGGCGCGGACATTCCGGGCAGCATAGCGGCAAAGGAGAGGGGAGAAACCGTTCCGGCAAGGACGGCACGCGGTCACGCAGCGGCAGAGGACAAAGGGGAAACCATTCCGTCGCGGACGGCGGACGGTCGCGTGACAGGCAGCAGGGACGCGCGGATGCGGTGCGCAAAAAGAAAAAGACAATCCGTCATGTACACAAAAAGAAAAAAGGCGGACAGGGAGGGTTATCATGAGAATTGGGATCATCACCGGAGCGTCTTCCGGTATGGGGAAGGAATTTGTGAAACTGGTCTTAAGCGAGCAGCTCAGACTGGATGAGATTTGGGTGATCGCCAGAAGGCAGGACCGGCTGGAGGCATGGCAGAAACATTATCCGGACGAGAACTTCCGGACTCTGGCGCTGGATCTTGCCAGCCGGGATGATATAAAAAGCCTGCAAGAGGAACTGGCGGAAAGCGGGGCACAGATTGCCCTGTTTATCCACTGCGCCGGTTTTGGCATCATGGGAAGAATCGATGAGATTCCGGTGGAAGAGCAGCTGGAGATGGTGGATCTGAACTGCCGCAGCGTGGTGGAACTGACAACCACCATTTTGCCGCACATGGAAAAGGGAGGCAGGATGATTTATGTGGCTTCCGCCGCCGCCTTTCTCCCGCAGCCGGGATTTGCGGTCTACTCGGCCACCAAAGCCTTTGTGCTGAGCTTTGTCCGCAGTCTCCGGGCAGAATGCCGGGAAGAAAACTATGATATCACAGTTGTCTGTCCGGGCGCGGTCCGGACGGAGTTTTTCAAACGGGCAGCGGAGAAGAAACACCTTCCGGCCTACAAGAAAATGGTCATGGCAGACCCGAAGAAGGTCGTAAAAAAAGCGTGGAAAGACAGTCTGGCGGGAAAGGAGCTTTCCGTTTACGGAAAGCCGATGAAGCTCTTCCACACTGCATCGAAGGTGCTGCCCCACAAATTATTCTTACATTTCATGGGAAGGCAGAAATCATGAGAGAGATCATCGTGACAAAGGCCGAGGCCGGACAGCGGTTTGACCGGTTTTTAGGCAGATATCTGCCGGAGGCTTCCTCCGGTTTTATTCACAAAATGCTCCGCAAGAAAAATATCAAGCTGAACGCCGGCCGGGCAGACGGCAGCGAAAAAATAAAAGAAGGCGACGCTATTCAGATCTTTTTCGCGGAGGAGACCCTGCGCAAGTTTACCGGGGAGGACAGAACGGAGGGCCCTCTCACGGAGGAAGAAAAGAAACTGCGCGCGCAGGTGCGCCTGCTCTATTCCTCAGACGATGTGCTCATTTTCCACAAACCGGCAGGTATGCTGACACAGAAGGCAAAGAGGGACGACGATTCTCTCAACGATTACCTTCTGGATTACTGCCGCGCGCAGATGGGGATGACAGAGGAAATGTTTCGGCGGTTCCGCCCTTCCGTGGCAAACCGCTTGGACAGAAACACCAGCGGCATCGTCCTTTGCGGCGTCACCACGGCGGGGCTTCAGAAGCTTGCCCGTCTGCTGCGGGAACGCGGCATGGAAAAATACTATCTGTGCATCGTGCAGGGAGTCCTCAGAGAGGACCGGAAGATCAGAGGATGGCTGTATAAGGATGAGAAAAAAAATACGGTGACCCTTCTCACCCATCCGGAGAAGGGGGCGGAACCGGTGGAGACCTGGTATCAGGTACTGGCCGTCTCATCCCGGGCCACCCTGCTCAAAGTGCGGCTGATCACAGGGAAGAGCCATCAGATCCGCGCCCACCTGGCTTCGGAGGGACATCCGGTGCTGGGTGATTACAAGTACGGCAGCCGGAAGGAAAATGATATCCTGAAACGAACGACCGGCATCAACTATCAGATGCTCCACAGTTATGAGATTCGGATGCCGGGCGGACAGATGGAAGATGGGAGCACGGCAATTGTGACCATGGCAGGCCAGGCAGGCGAACCGGACGGCAAAAAAGCTCTGCATGTCATTGACCCGCCGCCGGAAGACTTCGTGCGCGCCATGGAAATGTACGGATTGTCGCCGGACAGTATCCGGAAAAAGACAGAGGCAGACGGCCGCTGCCGTCGCAAAACAGACAGGAGCGAGGAAAACGATGGCAACATGGACATCCAGAGGACTGCGGGGTTCCGTCCTCGAAGAAATGGTAAATTACACAAATGAAAAATACAGAGACAGAGGACTGGCCCTCATCCAGAAAGTACCCACCCCCATCACACCGGTCCGTTTTGATAAAAACAGCCGGCACATCACCCTGGCTTACTTTGAGAAAAAGAGTACGGTGGACTACATCGGGGCGGTGCAGGGGATTCCTGTCTGTTTCGACGCCAAAGAGTGTCATACCGATACATTTCCCATGCAGAACATTCACCGCCATCAGGTGGAGTTCATGGAAGGATACGAGAAACAGAAAGGCGTCAGCTTTCTGCTCATCTACTTTTCCCACCGGCAGGAGTGCTATTACCTGCGCTTCGCCGAACTGAAAAAATACTGGGACCGGATGGAAGCCGGCGGCCCGAAACATTTCAAATACGAAGAACTGGACCGGGAGTTCTTTCTGCCCACGGGGAACGGGGCCACGATCCACTATCTGACAGCGCTGCAAAAAGATCTGGAGAAGCGGTAGGGAGGGATTGCGAAAACTGAAAGAAATGAGATCAATGGTTCCGGTAGAAACAAATTGACGAACACTTTTTTTTCATATATAATACTTCTGATATGGCCCCGGCGGGGCTTTAAGGAAGCGCTTTGCACAGCGGTTTCTCAATTAGGAGATGAGGTGGAAAGATTGATCAAGAGCATGACCGGATTTGGCCGCAGTGAGATGGTGACCGAGCAATGCAAGATTACTGTGGAGATCAAGGCGGTCAACCACAGATACTGTGACCTGAATATCAAGATGCCGAAGAAGCTGAACATTCTGGAGAATGCCGTGCGCGGCGCCATCAAAAAGGCGGTGCACCGCGGGAAGTTGGATGTTTACATCGGATATGAGGATTTATCAGAGCATGCGGCATGCGTGCAGCTGAATAAGGAACTGGGCAGAGAGTATTACCGGGCCCTTTCGGAGTTGTCCGAAGAGCTTGGTATCGACAATGACGCCTCTGCCGTGAGAATTGCAAGAATGCCGGAGGTTCTGATGCTTTCGGAGGCACAGCTTGTTCCGGAAGAAGTGGAAGAGACGCTGCTTCTGGCTGTGGGACAGGCGCTCTCCCAGTTTATGGAGAGTCGGGTAAGAGAAGGAGAACAGCTGAAGGAAGATATCCTCCGGAAGCTCCACGGTATGACCGGCAACATCAGCGCCATCGAGGAGAGGTATCCGCAGATGGTGAGTGATTACCGGAAGAAGCTCACGGATAAGGTGAAGGAGCTTCTCGCCGATTCCAATGTGGATGAGAGCCGGATTGCCACGGAAGTGGTCATCTACGCCGATAAGATCTGTGTGGATGAAGAGACTGTCCGCCTGCGCAGCCATATCACCAATATGGAGGAGGAACTTACGCGCGGCGGCAATGTGGGAAGGAAGCTTGATTTTATCGCGCAGGAGATGAACCGGGAGGCCAATACCATCCTGTCGAAGGCCAACGATATCACGGTATCCAATATGGCCATTGACTTAAAGACAGAGATCGAGAAGATCCGGGAGCAGGTACAGAATATCGAGTGACGGCGGCGGAGCGCGCGCCGAAGGACAGATAGCAGAATCGCCTGTATATACGCAGGCAGATGGGAGCGATTATGGCACATCTGATCAATATCGGTTTTGGAAATATGGTCAACGGAGATAAGATCATCTCCATGGTGAGTACGGACGCGGCTCCCATCAAGAGGATGATCCAGAATGCCAGAGACGAGGGGCAGGCGGTGGACGCCACCTGCGGCCGGCGGACGCGGACCGTTCTTGTGATGGAGAGCGGCCATCTGGTGTTGTCTGCGCTCACGACGGATACGATTGCCGCCCGCTGGGGCGGCCGGAAGTATGACGGTAGAGAGGAAGAGAATGATGAAGGATAAAAAAGGAACGCTGGTGGTGATTTCCGGTTTTTCCGGAGCAGGCAAGGGGACGGTGTCCCGCGCTCTGGTTGACAAGTACGGATATCGCCTGTCCATATCGGCCACCACAAGGAAGCCGAGAGAGGGCGAGGTGGACGGAAGGGATTATTTTTTCAAGACAGAAAATGAATTCTTAAGTCTGATCGATTATAACGGATATATAGAATACGCACAGTATGTGGGACATTACTATGGCACGCCGCGGAAGTTCGTGGAAGACAGTCTGGAGGAAGGGCAGGTTGTGATTCTGGAGATCGAAGTGCAGGGAGCCATGAAGATCAAGGAGCAGTATCCGGACGCCATCCTTTTGTTTATCACCGCGCCGTCCATCGAGGTATTGAAGAACCGTCTTGTGGGCCGGGGAACCGAAGCGCCGGAAGTCATCGAGAAGCGGATGCACCGGGCGGTGGAGGAAGCCGAGAGCATTGCGGTCTATGATTATATTGTCAATAATGAAGAGGGCAGGCTGGAGGAGTGCATGGCGCAGATCCACTCCATCATTGAGAGTGAGTCCTGCCGCGTCAGCCGCAGAAAAGAGTTTATCGAGAGCCTGAAAAACGGACTGAAAGAATATCGCTGAGAATACGGAGCGCTTTGCAAAAGGCGCATACAGCCCGAAAAGAGAAGCAGTCATGACAGAAAGGAGATTAGTTATGTTACATCCATCTTATACAGAACTCATGGAGAAGATCAACAGTGAGGAATACCGTGGAGAAGAGCCGGCCATCAACAGCCGTTACTCCATTGTGATCGCCACTTCCAAGAGAGCCAGGGAGCTGATCGGAGGAGCCAGACCGCTGGTGGAGGGAGTCGAAGGAGAGAAGCCGCTGTCCATCGCGGTGAAGGAACTGTATGACGGCAAGATCAAGATCATGCAGGAAGACGAAGAAGTAGATTTTGACGACGATCTTATGGACATGGACAATCTGGATGCGATCGACGAGGAAGTGGAAGAATCCGATGCCATCGATTTTGAAGGAGAGTCTTCTGAGGCAGGAGAATCCGCCGATGAGACCGAAGAATAAAAAAGAAGGCAGACACCAAAGAGCGGGTGTCTGCCTTTTGCTTACCGGCCTCATGGTCGTGGGCATGATGGCGCTCATCTTTGCCTTTTCCGCTCAGGACGCCTCGAGATCTTCCGATTTGAGCGGTGGGCTCTGCGGGCGGATCGTCCGGGGTGTGCTGACTCTGCTTGGAGCTGGCGCAGACCAGGAGAAGACAGAGTTATGGGTCGGTATTCTGGAGACCCCGGTGCGGAAGCTGGCACATTTTACAGAGTATGCGCTGTTTTCCGTGATCGTCTGTACCCATGGTCTGATGCATCGGCTGGTATCCGGGAAGCGTCCGGCTCTTTTTCAGACGGGAAGAGAAGCCTTTCGCGGTTTTTTGCCCCTGTTTGCCCGGACGGTCCCTTTTTGCATCCTGTATGCTGTCAGCGATGAGGTGCATCAGTACTTTGTGCCGGGGCGAAGCTGCCGGCTGTTTGACGTGGGTGTGGATTCGACAGGAATCCTGTTTGGAGCCGCGTTGTTTTTGTTGACGGTGCAGACACAAAAGGTTAAAATATGGATAAAATGGCTGCAGGGGCCAGATAAAATAAAGGTACAGTATGATACCTCCTGCCGGGAGGCGGCGGAGCGGTATCCTGTACCGGACCGATCAGAAAGGATTATAACTATGAGATGTATAGAATTATTAGAGGGACTTACTTATGAGTGCCTGCAGGGAGATGTGCAGGTTTCCGTGTCCGCTGTGATCAATGATTCCAGGAAGATTGCGGAAGGATGTATGTTTTTATGTATCCGCGGCGCGGCCTTTGACGGGCATTCCTTTGCCGGGGAAGCCGCAAAAGCGGGAGCGGCCGTCCTGGTGGTGGAGGAGCCGGTGGATGTGCCCGAGCATGTGACGGTCATAAAGGTGGACAATACCCGCTACGCCATGGCGCTGATCTCCGCGGTCTGGTTCGGTCATCCGGATCAGGAGATCACCACCATCGCTGTGACCGGAACCAAGGGAAAGACGACCACAACGTACATGATCAAAGACCTGCTGGAGAAATGCGGACACAGAACCGGCGTCATTGGGACCATTGAGGTGGTCATCGGAGAGAAACACATCCCGGTCAACAACACTACACCGGAGTCTTATGATATCCACCGGTATTTCCGCGAGATGGTGGAGGACGGCTGTGACTGCGTGGTCATGGAAGCGTCCTCTCAGGGATTTAAGCTGGACAGAACGGCGGGAATTGTATTTGATTATGGCCTGTTTACCAATCTGTCTCCGGATCACATCGGACCGAATGAACATAAGGATTTCGCGGAGTATCTTTCCTGCAAGGCGAAGCTGTTTACCCAGTGCAAAAAAGGTTTTGCCAATCTGGATGACGAGCATTTTGCCGAGGTGACTGCGCAGGCGGTATGTCCGGTGCAGACTTTCGGTCTGAATGAGAAGGCGGACCTCAGGGCGTCAGACATCGCCCTCACCAGAGGAACTGATTTTCTGGGAGTGGATTTTACCGTGAGCGGGCTGCTTGAGGGACGGATCTCCTGCGGCGTGCCGGGCGCTTTCAATGTGCACAATGCGCTGGGTGCCATCTGTATCGCACTGGAGATGGGAGCAGATCTGGCGGTGATCAATGAGGCGCTCCGTTCCTTTACAGTAAAAGGACGGGTGCAGATCATCCCGACCGGATATGAGTACACGCTGATCGTGGATTATGCCCACAACGCAGTGGCTCTGGAGAGTATCTTAAAGACGCTTAGGGAGTATCAGCCGGCGAGACTGATCAGCCTCTTTGGCTGCGGCGGCAACCGCTCGAAGCTGCGGCGGTTTGAGATGGGAGAGGTGTCCGGACGGCTGGCAGACCTGACGATCATCACTTCCGATAATCCGCGGTTTGAGGAACCGCAGGCGATCATGGACGATATCCTTACCGGTATCCGGAAGACAGACGGGCAGTATATTGCCATCATCGACCGCCGGGAGGCCATCTCCTATGCTATGCATCATGCGCAGCCGGGAGATATCGTTGTTCTGGCGGGTAAGGGCCATGAGAACTACCAGGAGATCAAGGGCAGAAAATACCACATGAGCGAGGAAGAGATCGTGCAGGATGTTCTGGACGGAAAGTATTAGATAGCAGATGAAGGAAAGAAAATGGGAGAAGAGATATTTGCAGATATTATCATAGATATTTCTCATGAGGCACTCGATAAGGTATTCCAGTACCGGGTGCCTTTTTCCCTGCGCGGCGAAATTGTCCCGGGTACCCGGGTCTGCGTGCCATTCGGCGCGGGCAACCGGGAGAGGGAGGGATATGTCATCGCTCTGACGGACAGGACAGATTATAATCCGGAGAAGATCAAGACGATCACCCGGGTGGCGGCGGAGAGCTTTACAGTGGAGTCTCAGCTGATCCGGGTGGCTGTTTTTTTGAAGAAACGGTACGGTTCGTCCATGCTGCAGGCGTTGAAGACAGTGCTGCCGGTAAAGACCCGGGTAAAGCACCGGCAGGAGACCACCATATCGCTGGCCCTTACCGGACAGGAGACGGAAGCGCTGCTTGACGAGTGGGAGAAAAAACACCGCACTGCCAGGCTGCGTCTTCTTCGGGCGCTGCTTGACGGCGGGGGGAGATTGTCAAAAGAGGAGGCGGTCCGGCAGTGCCGGCTGCCGTTAAAAGAATTGAGGAAGCTGGAGGAAGCCGGGGTGATCCGCATGGAGACCAGGGTGGCCTACAGGGACCCGTTCCCACAGTTTGAGAAAAAAGAAGTGACGATACAATTGAATGAAGAGCAGCGGGCGGCCGCGGATGTGTTCCGCCGGGACCTTGCGGCCGGGACTGCGGGGACCTACCTGCTGTTCGGCGTGACGGGCAGCGGCAAAACGGAGGTATACCTCGATATGATCGAGGCGGTGCTGGCCCGGGGACAGCAGGCCATCGTCCTCATTCCGGAGATTTCTCTTACCTATCAGACCGTGCGGCGGTTTTATGAGCGTTTCGGCGCCCGGATTGCCGTGCTCCATTCGCGCATGTCGGCGGGGGAGCGCTGTGACGCCTGCGAGCGCGCGGAGGCCGGAGAGGCCGATGTGATCATCGGCGCCCGCTCCGCCCTGTTTGCGCCGGTGAAGAATCTGGGACTGATCATCATTGATGAGGAACATGACGGCGCCTACAAAAGTGACAGTTCGCCGAAATACCATGCCAGGGAGACGGCCATATTCCGGGCCGGGCTGGCCCACGCCAGTGTGGTCCTGGGGTCCGCCACTCCGTCGGTGGAGAGCTTCCGGCGGGCTGAGAAAGGAGAATATACGCTGCTCACTCTGAAAAAGCGAGCCGGGACTGCGGCGCTGCCGACGGTGCGCACCGTGGATCTGCGGGAAGAATTCCGCAGGGGAAACCGTTCGGTGTTCAGTGAGGAACTTAAGGGAATGATCCGGGACCGGCTGGCAAAGGGAGAACAGATGATGCTCTTTTTGAATCGCCGGGGTTTTGCGGGTTTTGTCTCCTGCCGAAGCTGCGGCACCGTGCTGAAATGTCCGCACTGTGACGTTTCCCTGACTTATCACAGAAACGGCCGGCTCCGCTGTCATTACTGTGGATATGAGACCACATTTACCAGACAGTGTCCGGTGTGCGGGCAGCCCCACGTGGCGGCCTTTGGTCTGGGGACAGAGAAGGTGGAGGCGGCGCTTTATCAGGAATTTCCGGGCATCCGGGTGCTTCGGATGGATATGGACACCACCCGGCGTAAAAATGCGCATCAGGAGATTCTTTCCGCCTTTGCCCGGGGAGAGGCGGATGTGCTGCTGGGAACACAGATGATCGTAAAAGGCCACGATTATGCCAATGTGACGCTGGTGGGGATTCTGGCGGCAGATCTGTCCCTCTTCGGGCAGGATTTCCGGAGCGGGGAGAGGACCTTTCAGCTGCTCTGTCAGGCAGCCGGCAGAGCCGGCAGGGGAGACAAGCCGGGGGAGGTGGTCATTCAGACCTACGCTCCGGATCATTACGCCATCACGGCGGCCGTCCATCATTCCTATGAAGAGTTTTACCGGCAGGAGATTGCCTACCGGAAGCTGATGGTCTATCCGCCCTGCGCCCACCTTCTGGTGGTACTCGTGCAGTGCGGGGATGAGTCCTCGGCGGTTCTGGCTTCGGTCCGCATACAGAAAATGATCGAAAAAAGCCAGGAAGGCGAAAAGGAGCCGGTCCGTCTGCTGAATCCGGGGCAGGCGGCGATTTCCAAACTGAAAGATCTGTACCGGCAGGTGCTCTATATCAAACATGAGGATGCGGCCAGACTGGAGGAACTGAAGAGCCGGCTGGAGCCGGTGCTGGAGAAGCATCCCCTTTTTGCCGGAGTGCAGATTCAGTTTGATTTTGATCCCATGAATGTGTATTAGCGCGGATGCCTGTGAGAGGATTTCCGTGGGAAAAGGGCTGTCAGCCGGAGCAAATCTGCCGTAAGCCCGCTCTTTACGGGAGCGGCGGGGTATGATATGATGAAGTTCGATGAATTTTTGTCCGGGAGCGGCAGCTGCCTGGAAGCGGCAGCAATTTTGTCCGTCTGAGGCCCGGATATATGGAAACAGGAGGATGATTATGGCTATTCGAAGAATTCGCTATATCGGCGATGATATTTTAAAGAAAAAATGTAAACCGGTGACAAAGATGACAGACGCCACAAAAGAACTGATCGGCGATCTGTTTGATACCATGTATGAGGCAAGAGGCGTGGGACTGGCCGCGCCGCAGGTGGGAATTCTGCGCCGCATCTGTGTGGTGGACGTCATGGATGACGATCCGATCGTGCTGATCAATCCGGAGGTGGTGGAAAGCTCCGGCGAACAGACCGATGACGAGGGATGCTTAAGTGTTCCGGGCAAGGTGGCCGAGGTCACAAGACCGGAATATGTGAAGGTCTCTTCTCTGGATATGGATATGAATCCGGTTACGTATGAAGGAGAAGGACTGCGGGCGAGAGCCATGCTCCATGAGATGGATCATCTGGACGGGATTCTCTACGGAGAGAGAGCCAATGAACCGTACCGGGATCTGGAAGAAGAGGAAGAGTGGGAGGAAGAATGAGAATCGTATTTATGGGAACGCCGGAGTTTTCGGTGCCGACGCTGGAAGCATTGATTGCCCATCATGAGGTTATCGCCGTGGTGACACAGCCGGATAAGCCGAAAGGAAGGGGAAAGGCCATGGCATTTCCTCCGGTGAAGGAGACGGCTCTTGCGCACAATATCCCGGTATACCAGCCGGTGAAGGTGCGGGAGGAAGGTTTTGTGAAGATGCTTCGGGACATGGCACCGGACGCGATCGTCGTGGTGGCTTTCGGACAGATTCTGCCGGAGAGCATCTTAAATATACCGAAGTATGGCTGCATTAACGTGCACGCTTCCCTGCTTCCAAAATACCGGGGAGCGGCTCCGATGCAGTGGGCCATCATCAACGGAGAAAAGGAGACCGGTATCACCACCATGTTCATGGCAAAGGGACTGGACACCGGTGATATGATCGATAAGACCGTGATTCCGGTGGAAGCAAAAGAGACGGGAGAGACCCTGCATGACAAGCTGTCGGCAGCGGGCGGACCACTGATCTTAAAGACGCTTGCCGATCTGGAGGCGGGTACGGCCAGACGGATTCCGCAGGATGATAAGGACAGCAGCTACGCCGGTATGCTCACAAGAGAACTGGGCGAGATTGACTGGACGAAGAGCGCCATCGCCATTGAGAGACTCATCCGGGGACTGAATTCCTGGCCAAGCGCCTACACCCACATGCATGGTAAGACGTTAAAGATCTGGGACGCCGATGTGACGCCGGATATGGAGGTAGCAGGAGAAGACGCGGCCGGTCTTCCGGTTCCGGGGACCGTCACCAGAGTGACAAAAGACAGTATTTATGTGCAGACCGGAGACGGGCAGCTAAAGTTAAATGAAGTACAGCTCCAGGGCAAGAAGCGGATGCCGGTACAGGCATTTCTGCTGGGCAACAAAGTAGAAAAGGGAATGGTCTATGGCAGACAGGATTAATATAAGAGAAGAGGCCCTCGATGTCCTTATGGATATGGAGAAGAATGAGAAAATGTCCCATCTGGCCATCCGGGAGGCGCTGCTGCGTCTTACCTTCGCGCCAAAGCAGGACCGGGCTTTCTTTACTCTTCTGTGCGAGGGAGTGACGGAACAGCGGATTTATCTGGACTATGTGCTGGACGCCTATTCCAGGACAAAGATGAAGAAATGTAAACCGCTCATCCGGAATCTTCTGCGCCTGTCGGCCTATCAGATACTCTTTACCCATGTGCGGGACGCCGCCGCCTGCAGCGAGGCAGTCAATCTGGCCAAAAAAAGAGGATTTCGCGGCCTGTCCGGTTTTGTCAACGGTGTGCTGCGGACTCTGATCCGGGAGAAAGAACATCTGCCATTACCGGACCGGGAAAAAGACTGCGCCTGCTACCTTTCCGTGCGTTATTCCATGCCGCTCTGGCTGGTACATTTGCTGACAGAGCAGTATGGGGAAGAAAAGACGGAGCAGATGCTTTCGGCGTTTCTGACAGCCGGACCGACAACGATTCGTGTCTGTACGGACCGGATCACCCCGGAGGCGCTTAGCAGTATGCTTGTGGAGAGTGGGGTGCAGGTGAAGGACGGCCAGTATTTCCCGTATGCCCTCTCCATTTCCGGGTATAATTATCTGAATAAGATTCCCGCTTTCCGGGACGGACTTTTTCTGGTACAGGATGAGAGTTCCATGCTGCCGGTCGCAGTTTCCGGCATAAAAAAGGGAGACAGGGTTCTCGATCTGTGCGCGGCGCCGGGCGGAAAGACCTTCCACGCGGCACAGCTGACCGGGGAGAGCGGTCAGGTGATCGCCAGAGATCTGACAGAATATAAGACAGATCTTTTAGAGGAAAATAATGACAGGATGCAGTATCCGCAGGTGAAGATTGAGCAGTGGGATGCCACCAACTTCGATTCATCTCTGGAGGAGAGTATGGATGTGGTGCTCTGCGACCTTCCGTGCAGCGGTCTGGGGATTCTGCGGCGCAAAAATGATATCAAATACCATCTGACAGAGGAACAGCTGAAAGATCTGGTGGAACTGCAGCGGCAGATTCTGTCTGTGGCATGGCGCTATGTAAGGCCGGGAGGCTTTCTCGTGTTTTCTACCTGTACGCTGAATCAGAAGGAAAATACGGACAACGTCCGATGGATCGAAACCAATACGCCTCTTCGCGCCGTGTCCATAGAGGAAGAGCTGCCGGAACGACTTCGCGGCAGGACAGGCGGGCAGGGGTATCTGCAGCTTCTGCCGGGCATCGATGCCTGCGATGGATTTTTTGTGGCAAAGTTTGTCCGCTGAGAGGAGGAATGACCGTGGAGAACTGGAAAGATATCCGCTCCCTGAACATGGAAGAACTGACGGAGGAGGTCGCCGCTGTCGGGGAGAAACGTTTTCGGGCAAAGCAGGTTTATGGCTGGCTGCATCAGAAGCTGATTCGCTCCGGCGATGAGATGAAAAATGTACCGGCTGCCTGCCGGGAAAAGCTGTTTGAATCCTTTCCCCTTTACGGGGTGACGGAGGTGGAGCGTTATGTGTCCGGCATCGACGGCACCATGAAGTTTCTGTTCGCCCTGCATGACGGTAATCTGATCGAGAGCGTGCTGATGAAATACAAACACGGCAATTCCGTGTGCATTTCCTCTCAGGCAGGCTGCCGGATGGGCTGCCGGTTCTGCGCTTCCACTCTGCCGGGGCTGTCCAGGAATATGTACCCTTCCGAGATGCTGGATCAGATCTATGCCATTCAGAGAGCGACAGGAGAGCGGGTCTCCCACATCGTAGTCATGGGAACCGGAGAACCCTTTGACAACTTTGAGGCGCTGTGCCGGATGATCGAGATGATCAGCGATGAGAACGGCCTGAACATCAGCCGGAGAAATATCACAGTATCCACCTGCGGCATTGTGCCGAAGATCTACGCCTTTGCCGACCGGTTTCCACAGGTGACGCTGGCGATTTCTCTCCACGCGCCAAATGATACTATGCGGCGGGAGCTGATGCCCATCGCCAACCGGTATGCCATGGAGGAACTGATGGAGGCGGCTTCGTACTATGTGCATAAGACGGGGCGGCGGATTACCTTTGAGTACAGTCTGGTGAAGGATCAGAATGACCATCCGGAACATGCGCAGATGCTGGCCGCGCTGGTGAAGGGACTGAACTGCCACATCAATCTGATTCCGGTCAATCCGGTAAAAGAGAGAGACTATGAACAGTCCGGACAGAAGAATATCCGGGCGTTTCTGCATATATTAGAGAAACATCATATTCAGGCAACTGTCCGACGGGAGATGGGGAGAGATATCTCCGCAGCCTGCGGGCAGCTCAGAAAAGGATATAAAGAAAGGAGTGGGAATGGATGAAGTCCTTTGGAATGACGGATATTGGAAAGAGAAGGAAAGTGAATCAGGATTATCTTTTCTTTTCCGATGAGCCGGTGGGCTGTTTTCCAAATCTTTATATCGTTGCGGACGGAATGGGAGGACATCGCGCCGGAGACAAGGCGTCGTCTTATTCGGTGACAAGGTTTGTGGAGCTGGCGAAGAACGCCAGAAAAGAGCTTCCTTTTCTGTCCATGGAAAGATTATTAAATCAGGTCAATGCCGAGCTGTTTGACATGTCCCGGCGGGAGGAAGAGTACGCCGGCATGGGAACGACCTTTGTGGCCGCCACCGTGGTG
Organism: Candidatus Anaerobutyricum stercoripullorum; assembly: GCA_019114885.1. Taxonomy (GTDB): domain Bacteria; phylum Bacillota; class Clostridia; order Lachnospirales; family Lachnospiraceae; genus Anaerobutyricum; species Anaerobutyricum stercoripullorum. The sequence continues at coordinate 6,602 of DXEQ01000131.1, read as the reverse complement.
GACAATGTGGTGTACGTGATGAACGTGGGGGACAGCCGTCTGTATTATTATGACGGGACGCTCAAGCAGGTGACCATGGACCATTCACTGGTGGAAGAGCTGGTGCGGGCCGGAGAACTGGACCGGGCCGAGAGCCGCAATCATCCGCAGAAAAATATCATCACCAAGGCAGTGGGCGTTGCGGATACGGTTTCCCCGGATTTTTTCATGCTGGACATCACGGAGGGACAGAGGATCCTGCTGTGTTCAGACGGCCTCTCCAACATGGTGGATGATGAGAAACTGGAGGAGATCATGGCAGAACCGGGAGAGATTGACGAGCTGGCAAAGAAATGTGTGGATGAGGCGCTGTTTTACGGCGGCCTTGACAACATAGCGGTTGTCATCGCCCAGTGTGAAGACGGGAGGTGACGGGTTTGATTCAGACAGGAATGATTCTGGGAGGAAGATATGAGATTCTGGAACATATCGGCTCCGGCGGAATGGCGGACGTCTACAAGGCGAGATGTCTGAAAACGAACCGTTATGTTGCCGTCAAGGTACTGCGAAAGGAATACAGCGAGGACGAGACGCTGATCCGGAGGTTTACCTCGGAGGCACGCTCCACAGCGGATCTGCATCATCCCAATGTGGTGAGCATCCTGGATGAGGGAAATGACCAGGGGATTCACTACATTGTCATGGAACTGGCGGAGGGAATGACGCTGAAACGTTATATCCGCCGCTACGGGAGGCTTTCCGTCCGGGAGACGGTGGATTTTGCCATTCAGATTGCCGGTGGGATTCAGGCGGCGCATGAACACGGTATTGTCCACCGGGATATCAAACCACAGAATATCATCGTATCCGACAGCGGCAAGATCAAGGTGACGGATTTCGGGATTGCCAAAGCGGCGACGGGAGATACGATCGCATCGAGCACCATGGGTTCCGTGCGGTATCTGTCGCCGGAACAGGCAAGAGGAGGATATTCTGACGCCAGAAGTGATATTTATTCGCTGGGTATCACCATGTATGAGATGGCCACGGGCAAGGTGCCTTTTGACGGAGAAAATACGGTGGCTATCGCCCTCATGCATCTGCGGGATGAGATCGTACCGCCGCGGAATTATTTTCCGGATATCCCGGTAAGCCTGGAAAATATTATTTTAAAATGTACCAGAAAGAAACCGGAGGAGCGGTATCAGACGGCGGAAGAGCTGATCGCGGATTTGAAGCAGGTCTTTCTCTCTCCGGACGGCAGTTATGTCTATATGGCGCCGCAGGTGGACGACAGCCCGACCAGAGCGCGCTCTGAGGATGAGATCGCTCAGATTAAAAAGACGCTTGTCGGCAGCGGGACAACGCAATCGGAAGAAGGACAGGAAGAAGTGAGAGGACAGTCCACAGACGGGGATGGAGAAGATTACGAGGATGACGATTCCGTACATCCGAAGATGGAGAAGATGATTCTGACCATCACGATCGTGTTCGGAGTTCTGCTTGCCTGTCTGGTCTTTTATCTCATCGGTTCCTCCACAAACCTGCTGCGGTTTTCCGGCGGAGGCAGTTCCACGGAGGCGGTGACGGAGAGCAGCGAGCAGACGGAAGATACGGAGGAGGCGACTGCGGATACGGAGGCGCCGAAAGAGTACGTGACGGTTCCGGACTTTATCGGCATGACCAGGGTAGAGGCAAGGAACACGGCCAACGAACATTCTCTCAAAGCAGAGTTTGATTATGCCGACGGCGTCAGCGAAGATGAGAGTGATCTGGTGGTGGTGGAGCAGGAATATGAGAAGAATCGCGATCTGCTCAAAGACTCCACGATCACGCTGACTCTCGGGCAGAAGCCGGGAAGTGATGACCGTGTGGAAGTGCCGCCGCTGATCAACTATGAGGAAGAGGAAGCCATCGACGCGCTGGAGGACATCGGGCTGAAGGCAGAGGTGGTCTATGCCAACAGCGATACGGTGGAGGAAGGCTACGTGATTCGTCAGACGCCGAAGGGCGGCAGTCTGGTGGACGAAGGATTTACCGTCACCATCACTGTAAGCCGGGGTGTCTCGCAGGTGAGAGTGCCGGATCTTTACGGTGTCAGTCAGGAGGCGGCAGAACGGGAACTGAATCGTCTGGGACTTGAGCTCGGCGATGTGTCCAGCGACTACAGCGGTTCTGTGGGCGAGGGTGATGTGATCGACCAGAGCATTGAGTCCGGGACCATGGTGGACAAGGGCACGGCCGTATCCATTACCATCAGCCTGGGAGAACGGGAGACCTATCATTATGCCGGTATCGTACAGATCTTTGATTCTCCTTTTGAGGAGGGAGAGACCGGCGATATCGAGCTGGTACTGGAACAGGGTAATTCCACCAGAACCATCTACTCTGAGGAGGATGCGGACGCGGAGTCATTCCCGGTGGACGTCTCTTTCGAGAGCGACAGCGGCAGGGACGCGACGGTACTCTTCTATGTAAACGGACAGGAATACAACAGCTATCCGGTCGTCTGGGAGCGTGTGGCGGACTGAGCCTCTTAAGCCCGCTGCCGGACAAAACAGAGATCAAAATACGGAGCAGCCTGCGGCATATGGCCGGGAAGATACGGATGAATAAGTACAGACAAATATGAACAGAAAGGACGGAGTCTATGACAGGAAAGATCATGAAGGGAATCGGCGGATTTTACTACGTGTATGTGGAGAACGCCGGACTTTATGAATGCAGGGCGAAAGGAATCTTTCGCAACAAAAAAATGAAGCCCAACGTGGGTGATGTGGTGGATATCGATGTGATCTCCGAGGAGGAGAAGACCGGCAATCTCGTGGTGATTCATCCGCGGAAGAATCAGCTGATTCGTCCCATGGTCGCCAACGTGGATCAGGCTCTTGTCATATTTGCCGTCCATGAGCCGGAACCGAACTTTCAGCTTTTAAACCGGTTTCTCATCATGATGGAAAAACAGGAGATTCCGGTGGTCATCTGTTTCAACAAGATGGACCTGGCCTCCGATGAGGAGAGAGAACAGTTACTGTTGGATTATGAGAACAGCGGATGTCATGTGCTTTTCTCCTCCGCGCAGGAGGGGGAGGGCATCCCGGAACTGAAAAGCCTCTTAAGGGGAAAGACCACGGTGATGGCCGGTCCTTCTGGTGTCGGAAAGTCGTCCACCTTAAACAGCATCAGCGAGGGAAAACAGATGGAGACCGGGGCGGTCAGCGAGAAGATCAAGCGGGGACGTCACACGACCCGCCATTCCGAGCTGATCTATCTGGGAGAGGATACTTATCTGATGGATACGCCGGGATTCAGTTCTCTGTATCTGATGGATATTGACAAAGAAGATCTGCGTTTTTATTTTCCGGAATTTGGCGCCTATGAGAATCAATGCCGGTTCAACGGCTGTTCTCATATTCATGAGCCGGGCTGCGCGGTGAAGGAGGCCCTCGCAGAAGGCAGAATCAGCCGGATGCGTTATGAGGACTACTGTTATCTGTATGAGGAACTGGCCAGCGCCAGAAAGTGGTGAGAAGAGTATGAGTGAAAAAGGACAGAAGAATCGTGTTCTGATCATTACCGGCGGCAGGATCGAGCGGGATTTTGCGGCGGCATATCTGAGAGAACAACAATTTGACCGCGTCATCGCGGCGGACTCCGGCCTGGCAGCCTGCAGAGATCTGGCGGTGACGCCCACGGATATTCTGGGGGACTTTGACAGCCTGAGAGATGAGGAGCTTCTTGATTTTTATAAAAATGCGGGCGTTCCGGTCCGGCAGTTTCCGTCCCGGAAAGATTTCACGGACACGGAGCTGGCCGTGGAGTATGCCAGAGAGCTGTCTCCGGATGAGGTGATCCTGCTGGGAGCCACAGGCACCCGGTACGATCATGCGCTGGCCAATATCGGGATGCTGGAGAAGCTTGCCGCAGACGGAATCAAGGGAAAGATTGTGGATGCCCACAATGAGATGGAGATGCTCTGTGGACAGAATGAAAAAAAATACAAAAAAAGACCAGAGAGAAAGTTCTTCTCTCTGGTAGCCTGGGGCGGCGCGGTGACGGGCATCGACCTGATCGGATTCTCTTATCCGCTCAGCGACGCCAGCCTGTATCCCGCCCAGAGCCTGGGCATCAGCAATGAGCTGACGGAGGATATCGGAATCCTCCGGATGCGGACCGGCAGTCTTCTGGTTATCCGGTCGTCAGATTGAGGGCGTCAGCCCTCTTTTTTTTGTGCGGCAAAATGCATTATACGTTGAATTTAAACAGTACCACGTCACCGTCCTGCATCACATATTCCTTACCCTCGGAGCGGACAAGTCCTTTCTCCCGGGCAGCAGTCATGCTTCCGGAGGCGATGAGGTCTTCATAACTGATGACGTCCGCCTTGATGAAGCCGCGCTCAAAATCGGAGTGAATCTTGCCGGCAGCCTGCGGAGCTTTTGTGCCTGCAGTGATGGTCCATGCCTTGGATTCGATCGGACCGGCGGTGAGGTAGGAGATGAGACCGAGGATGCGATAGCTTGCCCGGATCAGTTTCTCAAGGCCCGATTCGGAAAGTCCCAGATCTTCTAAGAACATGGCCTTCTCGTCATCGTCCAGTTCCGCGATCTCCTGCTCAATCTGAGCGCAGACCACAAAGACCTCAGAATCACAGCCGGCAGCGTACTCTCTGACTGCCTGCACATATTCGTTGGAAGCGCCGTCGTCACTGAGATCGTCCTCCGACACATTTGCGGCAAAAATGACAGGTTTGGCTGTGAGCAGGTTGCACTCGTCGATGAGCTTCTGCTCGTCCTCGTCCTCTGTGACGAAGGTCTTTGCCAGCTGCCCGTTTTCCAGATGCGCTTTCATTTTTTTGAGAAGCTCCACCTCCGCGGCGATCTTTTTATCATTGTGGGCCGCGCGGGAAGATTTGGCGATTCTCCGGTCAAGAACTTCGATATCGGCAAAGATCAGCTCAAAATTGATGGTTTCAATATCGCGGAGCGGATCCACGCTTCCGTCCACATGGATGACATTGCTGTCCTCGAAACAGCGGACCACGTGAACGATGGCGTCCACCTCACGGATGTTGGCAAGGAACTGGTTGCCCAGGCCTTCTCCTTTGGAAGCGCCTTTGACCAGTCCGGCGATATCCACAAACTCAATGACGGCCGGAACAACCTTGGCCGAATCATACATATCGGACAGGACCTGGAGCCGGGCGTCCGGAACAGGAACGATACCGATGTTCGGGTCGATGGTGCAGAACGGGTAGTTGGCGGATTCTGCGCCCGCTTTTGTCAGAGAATTAAATAACGTGCTCTTTCCCACGTTGGGAAGACCAACGATTCCTAATTTCATGGTGATTCCTCCAATTATGTTTGTTATTTTTACAGGCCGGGCGGAAAACCGGGTGGATCCGCTCCGGCAAATTTCTTTTATTACAAATGTTCATTCTACCATAGAAGGAAATGTACTGGCAAGGGTTTCCCGGAAAAGATTGAATTTTTCATGAAGGCAGGATATAATAGGCACAGTATGATCTGCTTATAAATATAGAAAGAACAAAACAAATAGGAGGTAAGAGAGATTCCCATGCAGTATACAGATATCAGATTTCCCAATCTGGGAATCGTTTTTTCTCATGTGGGCCGATACATTTCCATCGGGGATTTTCCGATTATGTTTTACGGTATCATCATTGCCGCCGGTTTCCTCGCGGGGCTTTTCATCGCACAGAAAGAGGCGAAGCGCACAGGACAGAATCCGGAGATCTATATGGATTACCTGATCTGTATGATGATTCCGGCAATCATCGGAGCGAGGGCATATTATGTGATCTTCTCCTGGGATTATTACAGTAAGAATCCTCTGGAGATCATCAATCTGCGCCACGGCGGTCTGGGCATTGTGGGCGGCGTGGCGGCGGCCATTGTCGTGCTGCTGATCTTTGCGAAGGTGCGCGGACAGAAGGCGGCGCTCATGCTGGATACCATGACCATGTCGCTTCTTGTGGGACAGATCATGGGACGCTGGGGTAACTTTTTTAACAGAGAGGCTTTTGGAGGGTATACGGACAGCCTGCTGGCCATGCAGATTCCGGTGGGATATTTTGCGCAGAACGGACGGCTCGCCGAGATTCAGAATGCCGGTCTGATGGATCATCTGGTCAACCTGGACGTGGGTGGTCAGACCATCTCCTATATCCAGGTACACCCGACCTTCCTCTATGAGGGACTCTGGAACTGTCTGGTCCTGCTGGTGATCTTCCTTTACCGGAAGCATAAGAAGTTTGACGGGGAGCTCTTGTGCATCTATCTGATGGGTTACGGCATCGGCCGGTTCTTTATTGAGGGCCTGCGGGTGGATCAGCTGCAGATCGGAGATACCGGTATCGCGGCAACTCAGGTTGTCTGTATCCTTGTTTTTGTGGGGAGCCTTGTCGCCATGCTGATCAGAAGAAGAAAGGCCGCTGCCTCTTGCTAATTACATTTTTGTGTGCTATAATGCCAGAAGTTTTTGCGGACGTGAGTCCCAAAGATACGAAAAACGGCTGTGGAAGCCGCTTTTGGATAACAAAAGAAATATAAGGCAGCCTTCGGAGGAATTGTATGAAGCGTTTTTGGAAAGATTTGAAGGAG
>DXEQ01000130.1 GCA_019114885.1 Candidatus Anaerobutyricum stercoripullorum | reverse complement strand
TACCGGACAGTGCGAGGACCTGATCGAGTACAAGGGTAAGAAGGTTTCCAGAGATTCTATTCGTGAACTGGCGCGTATTGCCGGATTTACCTTATCAGAATAAGCTGGGAGAGGCGCTGCGGGTCTTCTTTTTCAGAAGACAGGAGAGACCGGAGCTGCGGGGGAGTACGAGAGTACTCCTCTTTTTGTTTTGTCATTGACAAGTTCCAGCAGGTTGTTTACAATTGATTGGAGATATTTCAGGAGGGGCTGCGGCGCCGCCTGGATGAGGAGAACACAGGGAGAATGACGCAGGAAGAGAGAGGTTATTATGTTTGAGAAGATGGAGAGAAAGCTGGTAAATGTACTGCTTTTCTTTGATTTATTTAAGATGAAGACGAAGATTCCGAAGGATTTTACGGGAGTGATGCGGACCCAGGACAGACGGGTGCGCAGGCTGGTGAGGAAGGCCTATAAGATTCCATTTTATAAAGAACGTTTTGACAGGGCAGGGGTGAAGCCGGAAGATATCCGTACCGGTGACGATCTGTCGAAGCTGCCCCTGCTTACCAAAGATGAACTGCGGGCGTGGATGAATGAGGAGGCGAAGAATCCGAAGTATGACAGCTGGTTTCATGATACGACCAGTGGTTCCTCAGGCGTGCCGCTGATGCTTCTGGTTTCTCCGAAGGAGAAGGCCTACAATATGGCCAACTGGTTCCGTGTGATGATGACGGCCGGATACAATCCGTTTTTCGGCAAGACCATGAGCCGGAAGAGCGCGCACAGTGTCACCGGCGGCAGTGATACTTTTCTGCAGCATTTCGGGATCCTGCGGAGAGGGTTTGTGGCGCAGTATGATCCGGAGCCGGAGATCGTAAAGCAGATCAACGCCTACCGGCCGGATTTCCTCTATATGAATAAGAGCGAGTTTATGCGGATCTGTCTTTACTGTAAGAAGAACCATGTGAAGCTGGCCAAGCCGAAGTTTTACTGCCCGACCGGGGAGAAGATTGACGATACGGCAAGGAAGCTTTTCGCGGAGATTCTCGGACCGGGGATCATCGATTCCTACGGCACGGCGGAGACGGGAGCTGCCATGGTGCGGCTGTTTGACAGCACCGAGTACGTGGTGCACAATGATTCCTTTGTGGTCAATATTTACGATGAGAAGAACCGTCCGGCCACGGAGGGCAACATCGTGGTGACCCCGCTGTACAAGACGGACCTTCCGCTTATCAATTATGCCATCGGGGACCGGGGCACCTGTGAGGTGAGGGACGGCGTCCGTTTTATTACCAGCGTGCAGGGCCGTATGAATGATTTCTTCCGTTACGAGACCGGGGAAGTCACCACATTTTTTGAGATCGCGCCGATCATCGCTCACTGCGAAGATATTTTCCAGATGCGCTTTATTCAGGAAACGTATCATAAGATTCATATTCAGTGTGTGCAGAATAAGGAAGTCTCAACGCTCACTGAGGCGGAGGTGGAGCGGCAGCTGACGGAGAAGCTGAACGCGAAGTTCAAGCATCCTTTTGAGATTGAATATGAATGGATGGATTCCATCCCGCCGGATGAGAACGGGAAGCTGCGGATGATCGTCTGTAAGGTGCAATAAGTTCCGGGAGGAAAATGAGTATGTCCAAACAAAGTGAAAGAAGACCGGAGAGGCAGGAGATTCCTGCCTCTATGATTGAACAGAAGAATCAGCGGAAGAAGAATCAGAGCGCTTCTCTGAATAAGATGGCGTTTACTGCGGGCTTTTTCTTTATCGTGGCGCAGCTTCTGGCCAGAGGGTTTAATTTTATCGTGACGCCGATTTATTCCCGGCTGCTGTCGGAGGCGCAGTACGGTATCGTGACGACCTACGAGTCCTGGCTGCTCATCGCCTACACGGTCATGTCCCTCTGCCTCTGGCGCAGCGTGGATGTGGCCAAGCATGATTTTCCGGATGATTATAACGGGTATGTATCCAGTGTGCACACGTTGTCTTACATCTCTATCGCCATCTTTTTTGGAATCTGTATGATTTTTAAGAAGCAGGTGATGGCGTTTTGTGATATGGACGATCTGATGTTTTACATGCTGTTTTTGTATGTGTTTACTTACACCAGTATGCTGTACGTACAGAGAAGAGACAAGCAGGTGATGCGTTACAAGTTCAGCACGGCGGCGACCATACTGACTATCATCCCGGGAACGGTGCTCTCCATCATCCTGATCTACAACGGGCGGATTCAGGGACTGTATGAGGAACTGGTGCACCGGCGGATTGTCGGCTATTATCTGCCGCAGATCATCGGCGGCGGTCTGATCGCCATCCTGATCTGGTGGCAGGGAAAGAAGTTTTTTAATAAAAAATACTGGAAATACGGTCTGGCTTTCAGCCTGCCGCTGATTCCGGAGGCCCTGTCCGTGCAGATCATGAATCAGTCGGACCGGATTCTCATCAAGAAGATTGTGGGAGACACGGCAGCCGGCCGGTTTTCCCTCGGTATGACGATTTCCTATGTGATATGGATTCTGGAGGATTCCGTGTGGAACGCCTGGATTCCGTGGCTGTATGAGAAGATTGCCAGGGAGGAGACGGAGGACGTGATCAAGCCGTGGACGACCGTGATGCATATGTTCGGTCTGCTGTCCTGGCTGCTGGTGGTGCTGGCGCCGGAGGAGATCTTTATTCTGGGCGGCGAGCGGTACCGGGCCGCCGTGTGGCTGGTTTCCCCGCTGGTGACCGGCACCCTGTTCCGTTTTTACAGTTACAGTTATTCCGCGGTGCAGAATTATTATAAGAGAACGCAGTATGTGGCCATGGGAACGATTGGCGCCATGGTGCTGAATCTGGTGATCAGCTACATTGGTATCGCTGCCTTTGGTTATATGGCGGCGGCCTACATGATGGCCATCAGCTATTTTGCGCTGCTGCTCTTGCAGGGATTTCTGGAGCACAAGATCACCGGCATGGTCATCGTGCCGCTGGGAAAGACCGTGAAGATTTCACTGCTCTATCTGGTGGTGAATCTGGCGACCATGGGGCTTTATCAGGTGCCGTGGTATCTGCGTTACGCGGTGATTCTGGTGGTGCTGCTGGCTGCTCTTAAGATGTTCTATCCGCAGATGCGGGCGGTACTTAAGATGATCAAGAAAAAATGATGCGGATGTATGCGGTCGGAGGAGACGATGCCGACGGTACGTATTCGAAAGAAAAGATGATAGATAAGACAAAAAACAGACGATGCTGTGTGCGAATAAATGTACATGGCATCGTCTGTTTGCATCTTGGCAGAAGCACTGCCGGGCTATTTTATTATCCGGAAATGTTTTGCACTGCTGAAATGTTTTGCTATTCTACTGTGATCTTTATATTTTCCATGGCCTGGAACAGCAGATTCTGTGCGTCCTGGATGGTCTCCCCTTTTGTGATGATGTGGCCGATGCGGTCCGGGCCCACATGGAATTTGTGGACTTCGTCGCCCGGCTGATAGTCAAACTTGACTTCACAGATATTTTCGTTCGGGGCATTGTGGTTCTCAATGGACTGGATCACGCCATTGCAGTCGCTCATGAGCAGATGGCTGGCGTTTGGTGTGCGGGGCTTCTTGAAGGAGAAGTCCGGATCTTCGTCCAGTGCTGTGCGTATGATTTTCTCATAGTAATCAAAACCGTAGTAGATGGAGACCAGTTCTGCCAGGCAGGTGGCGCCGCAGCGGCCGCCGATTTCCAGTACGTAGGTCTTGTCATTTTTTAAGATAAAGTCGGCATTAATGGCGCAGTTATCCAGTCCCATGGCCTTGACGGCCCGGCGCAGCTGGATTTTGGCGTCCTCGATCACTTCTTCGCTCAGCTGATATGGCGCGTAATGTCCGACCGGCACACCGGTATCTCCCTGATATACGTAATCTCCGTGAGGAAGGATGAAGGATACGTTGCCATCGTAGGCGAAAGCCTGCGCGCCGAATTCCTCTCCCTCGATGAATTCCTCTACGAGGAAGTAATCTTTGTGGGTGTTTTCCCGCACGTAGGCGATGGCGTCGTCGAATTCGTCAATGGAGTTCACGCGGATGATGCCGCGGCTTCCCGAAGAATCCACGGACTTGAAGATCAGCGGGAATTCCAGTTCCTGTACCGTCTTTGGGATATCTTTGTCAGAAAAGAATACCTCGCGGAAACGGGCGGTACGGACGCCGAACTCTTCATAGCGGCTCTTCATGAGCATCTTGTCCACGGCGACCTTGGAGGCTTCGTAGGAGAGGCCGTTCAGTCCCATGGCGTCACAAACCCTGCCGACAGTTTTCATGCAGACGTCGGTGCCTGCGGTGACAATTCCCTTGATCCGTTCTTTTTTGGCAATCTCAAGGACTTTGTCTTCGTCTACTGTATTTTCATAATACACCTTGTCGGCCAGGGCGAATCCGGGGTAGTTGCCGGGGATACTGACCACAATGGTGTATAACCCCATTTTTTTAGCGGTTTCAATCAGAGGGACCTGATAGATGCCGGCCCCCAGTATCATTATCTTTGTCACGATATTTCCTCCTGCATATATGTTTCTGTCGGGCGGCGGCAGAACTACTCTGCCCGCCTCCGGTTAATGATTCGTAGAATCGTCTGCATCGGCCGCCGGAGCCTCTCCGGTGTGATGGATCACATCAGCCGCCGGTACATTTGCTGCGTAATGGGCCGCGTCCGTTACCGATACATCCGCTGCATCGGCCGCCGCGTCCGGGTGGGTGTAGATCTGCCGGACCACGAACTGCGGCTGGTTGTTCATGCCCAGGAACATGCGGCCGAGATATTCGCCGATGAGCCCGAGAAAGAGCATGATGATGCCGGAAAAGAAGCAGATGGCGCACATCACGGACGGCCAGCCCATGGCCATGGCCGGGTTTAAGAGCTTGCGGATGACGACGATGACCGCGCCCAGGATGCTGAGCAGGGAAAAGAAGTATCCGCAGTAGGTGGCCATCCGCAGAGGGATGACGGAATACCCCATGATGTTGGACCAGAGCTGTATGAGCTTCTTAAATGTGTAGCCGGACTCGCCCACCTCCCGGTCAAAATGCTTGATGGGGATGCAGCTGATGTTCCGGGTGGTCCGCAGGAACAGGCCCTGCAGATGGGTGTACGGGCTCTTGTACTGCACCACGTAATCCCGGACAAAACGCCGGATCACCCAGTAGCTGGACGTCTTCATATCCTTCGGCTTGCCGATGAGGATCCGGACGGTGAAGTAGTTCATAAAGCTTCCGAAGTTCCGGAAGTGGGAATGTTTCTTCTGCGGATAGTAGCCGTAGACGATGTCATACCCCTTGTCAATCTCCGCCAGCAGGTATTTGAGCTGGGACGGATGCGTCTGCATGTCGTCGTCCATGGCGATCAGCAGCTCGCCGGAAGCATAATTAAGACCGGCCATCACCGCATTGTGCTGACCGGAATTCTTCGCCAGTGCGATGACCTTCACGTAAGCGTAATCTCTGGCCAGAGCCCGGAGCTGATCCAGGGTAGCGCCGCCGTCCGGGGAGTAGTCGTCCACAAGGATGAATTCGTACTCGTGGATGTTCAGATTCTCAAGCTCCGCTGCGGTCATCTCCACAACCTTGCGAATCGTCTGCGACGATTTGTAGCATGGTATGATAATAGAATGTAACACGATGTTTCCTCCTTCTGCCATATCCGGGGCAAAGCGCGGCGCGCCCATAAGAATGCAATCCTGTATGAGGGATGCGCCGCGGCGCGTCTTTATTATTTTGTGTAGAACTCCCGGATCTTCTGGCAGACTGTCAATACTTTTTCTTTTTCAAGACCGTAGTAGAGAGGCAGGCGCACGAGACGCTCGCTCTCGCGGGTCGTGTATCGGTCCTCTCCGTGGAAGCGGCCGTACTTCTGTCCGGCCGGAGCGTCGTGAAGAGGAATGTAATGGAAGACGGTGGAGATATCGTTTTCTTTGAGAAAACGGATCAGCGCGGACCGTTCTTCCAGATCCTTTGCCTTGATATAGTACATGTGGGCGTTGTGCACACAGCCTTCCGGGATGTAAGGAAGGTCGATGTATCCGGCCTCTTTGAGCGGAGCCAGAGTCTCATTGTAGAGATCCCATGTGGACATGCGGTCCGCGTAGATCTCGTCGGCAATCTCCAGCTGCGCCCAGAGGTAGGCGGCGTTCAGATCGCTCGGCAGGTAGGAGGAACCGGCCTCCACCCAGGTGTATTTGTCGATCTGTCCGCGGAAGAACTTGCTGCGGTTGGTACCCTTCTCCCGGATGATCTCCGCAGGTTCGATATGATCTTTATCTTTAATAAGAAGGCAGCCGCCTTCGCCCATGCTGTAATTCTTTGTCTCATGGAAGCTGAAACAGCCGTAATCGCCGATGCTGCCCAACGCCTGTCCCTTGTAGCTGGACATCACGCCCTGGGCGGCGTCCTCGATGACCAGAAGATCATGCCTTCTGGCGATATCCATGATGGTATCCATCTCGCAGGAGACGCCGGCGTAATGAACCGGGACGATGGCCTTCGTGCGCTCGGTGACCGCGTCCTCGATCAGCTTCTCATCGATGTTCATGGTATCCGGGCGGATATCCACGAAGACAGCGGTGGCGCCCCGCAGAACGAAAGCGTCCGCTGTGGAGACGAAGGTGTAGGAAGGCATGATCACCTCATCACCCGGCCGGATGCCGGCAAGCAGCGCAGCCATCTCCGTGGCGTGGGTGCAGGATGTGGTGAGGAGGGCCTTGGCAGTGCCGGTGCGCTCCTCGATCCATTTGCTGCAGAGTGCGGTAAAAGCGCCGTCTCCGCTGATTTTGTGATTTTTGATGGCCTGTGCCATATATTCGGTAGCCTTCGGGGCACAGGGCGGAATATTAAAATTAATCATATGCAATCCTTCTTCTATGCGTAATCATTTTTTTTCAATTCCCTATTATAGCAAATGTACTGGGGAATGTACATATTTAACTTGACTTGCGCCGACGGCATTCACACGCTATCTGGGCTGGTTTGCGGCTGCCGGCCGTCTCTTTCTTCTCCACTGAACGATCACCGCTCCGAGGAAAAGAAGCGTGCATACGGCGGAGACCGCGCCGCCCACGGTGGTTCCCGGGGAGGTGTATTCCAGCGTGACCGTGTGGGTTCCGGCAGGAACTTTGACGCCCATGTACAGGGTGTTCACACGGTAAGTCTTTGACTCTTCACCATCGATATAAGCCTTCCATCCGACGTGGTACGGGATGGAGAAGGCGAGGAGCTGGTCGCCGGAGGCGTCCACCGTTCCGGTGATACGGTTGTCAGATTGCGTGACGTCGGTAAGACCCGATGCGTTCCGGGCGGCGATCTCCTCCTCGTAGGAATCCATAGATACGTAGTAGATCTCCATATCCTCGAAGGTGTAACTGCCTTTTCTGGCAAAACTGATGGTTCCCTCGATGGTCTCGTCGGAGTCATAGTAGCCCAGGTTGATCAGGTAGTCGTTGACGCCCAGACCATAAGTATCCTTATCGCTTCGGACGATGGCCCGCTTTTCGATATCGTCGGTGTATACATTGACGTCGGTCCGCTTAGCCAGATCCGTAGTCAGGTTCTTAAAACGCAGATAAACTTCGCAGCCCTTTTTGGAGGAGGTGCGGAAATGAACCTTCGGGGAGACGTCGGTCTCCACCTCTTTGCCGTCCACCACGGTGGTCTTGTACTTCGCTTTTTTCTTCACCTGATAGGTGTTTCCGTCTCGTTCAATGTGTTTGTCAACGCCGGTGATCTCGATGGTGCCCGTGGAAATGTCGGAACCGATCTCCTCCGTTTTGGAAAATGTATCGAAATCCTCCATGTCTTCATCGGACAAGACCGCTCCCTTTAACTGTGCCTGCTGCTTTTCCAGGGCGGACAGGGACTCATATTCCGTGCGGCTTAAGACGCTGTCATAGCCGTAACCGATGGAGAGCGGATGCTCGTTGACGTAGATATCGTACTCATCCGACTGTGCGGACAGTTCCGGATCCAGGGTGAAACCGTAAGGCGCGTAGCGGCTGCCATCCTTGGTGGTGATAAAATATTTCACGCAGGCCAGCGCCTCCTGGCTGGTCCGGTTGTCCAGAAAGAGGGTCCGGTTCAGGGCGCTGATTCCGATGCTCTCCGACTCGGTAAAGTAGCGGATGGTGCCGGAGCCGATGGTGCTGCTGTATAGCGAGATTCCGTTGTAATCAAGGGCCACGGCGGTATTATTGTAATTGTTGTACATCATATTTGTGTCAATCCGGTAAAAACTGTCGTCTGGTATGTCCGCCACATATTGATAGCGGGATGCGGTAAAATAATGGTTGGCGGTGTGGCGGTTCTGGAACTGATCCACCAGATTGCCGAAAGCCGCTGAGTTAGTCACATAGCCGTTGGCCGCCACGGAGACAGCCAGGAACAGGAGCATACCGCCTTTTTGAATCCGGACAGGAATCTTTGTGGACCGCAGGCGGAAGAAGCCCAGCAGGAGCAGGGCGGCCGCAAGCAGGATAAATGCGGCGGCGTATAAGATCTTGCCCGGATCTGTCAGCATCCAGCAGACGCCGTAGAGCACGACGGCCGCCGCGAAGATCAGATATTGTTTTTTCGGCATGGACCGCAGCCGGTCAAACTCCGTCATGAATACAATGGCCAGAAGGAAGACAAATCCAAAGCTCCAGCGGTTGTTGACGGTGCTGAAACCGGAAAAAATGTAACCAAACAGCGGGACCATCAGTAAGATCACGCCGACGATCACGCCTACTTTGAGCGTCAGCTGCTGTTTCAGTTTCCGGCCAAACAGAAGGATCAGAGCCGGCAGCATCAGGGCGCTCACGGAGATGGACGTCAGGGAACCGGCGTCGCGGACCGGCGCTGTCAGGGACAGGAAAAGCTTGACGATACGGTCTGCGCCGTAAGTAAAGAAGCTTCCCACGGCAGCGGCCTTGGTTCCGGAACTCATTCTGGCGGATAAGAAGAAGCTGGCGATGGAAGGCGCGAAAAAGACGACGGCCATTCCGCAGCCGAAAAGGTAGCTCACGATGATGCGCCAGAGAATCTGGAAAAAGTTCCGGATCCGGTGGGTCTCATAGATGCTTCCGATCCGCAGCAGGACATAGATGCCCATCAGGATGGTGTTAATAAAAAGGAAGTAGTAACTGGTCATCAGAGAGACTGCCACCAGGAAGGTATAAAACAGCAGTTTTTTCTTCTGCATGATCTGTTCCAGTCCGATGCACAGCAGCGGAAGCAGGACGATACCCATGTAGAACTGCGGATGGCGTTCAATCTGATAAAAGGTGTAGGAACTGAACGTGTAGAGGACAGCTCCGGCCAGCACGTTGTAACGCTTCTTTTTCATATAAAAACCGTAACAGGAGAAGGAAATGCCGATCAGATAGATCTTAAAAAGGGTCAGCAGACTGTAGATCTGCCAGGAATACTCCTCCCCGGTCATGAAGACGCCCAGCAGGTTGACGGGGTCCGGCTTCACAAAGCTTCGCACATCGCCGCCCATTCCGATGGAAAAATCGTACATGGGCAGGGTGAACTGTCCGTGGAGAAGATTGGAGAGTACATCGCGGATATATTGACCGGTATACTGCAGCCAGATCAGATACTGCGGCATTCCGTCCGTCTTCCAGATGAGACAATATTCCTCTTCCAGAAACGGAAAAAACGCGATGCCTGCGATAAAGATAAAAATAAGGGTGTACACGCAGAAATATTCCAGAAGTTTTCGTTTTTGCGATTTGGGACCCGCCCCGGGGCGGGCTTCATGTTTGACATACATCGTAGTATACCTCTCTCTTTCGTTCAATAATGCTGATACTGCCTACATTTTATGCTAAACACTGTCCGATTGCAAGATAAGAAAGAACCAAAATTACCTCTGAAACATGACGGTATATTGTTCTTTTGACGGGTCGTAGGAGTCGCCGTCGGTGGAAGCCATGGTCGGATCCATCATGCTCCAGTTTTTGCCGTCAAACTGGATGAGATTATCCACCCAGCCCACGGACTTTAAGTACACGCTGATCCAGGCGTGGTAGACGTCGCCGGCGTAGCCGATATTCAGCTTGCAGGGGATTCCCTGGGTGCGCAGCATGGTGCACATGAGGGCGGAATAATCAAAGCAGATGCCCTTGCCCGTGTCCATGGTCTCGTCCACATCCGGATAATAGGGGGAGGTGACGGCAGCGGCCTTATCGTAGTCATACTGCGTATTGCCGACCACAAAGTTGTAGATGTTGGCGGTGATATCCAGATCATCGGTGCAGCCCGCCGCCAGCTCGTCGCCCTTTTGGATGGCCCTGGTGTCTTTCGTGAAATACACGAACTGATTGGAATACAAGAATGGCATGAATTCGTTGTCCAGAGTCACGTCGATGACGTCGGACAGGATGTTGCCGTACATGTCTCCTTCCAGCTGTTCATAAACGTCAATGAGATAGGAACCGTCCCCGGAGGACAGCGGCATGGCCGTGTACGTATCCTTTTCGCTGATAAAATAAAGATAGGTCACGCCGTCGGGCCCGGTGACCTGGACGTTGACCTGCGGGGCGCTGCCGTGGTAGGCCGCCATGATGTAGCCCTGCGCCGTGTTGGAGACGTCCACGGTGACCTCGTCGCTGCCGATGGTCTCTTTTCCGTCCGCGGAAGGCAGGAGAATGGCGGGGCCGAAGGCGGTGATACTGTCGGAAGGCAGGGATCCAGGTCCGCCGGAGGCCGCCCCGGCGGATGGAACCTGCCCGCTGTCCGTGCCTTTTCCGCAGCCGCACATGCCCAGGATACATAAAAAAACAAGGGCGGACAGAATATATTTAAAAATAGAAGTACATTTTATAACATATGATAGAAACATGGGATAACCTCGCGAAAAAATAGCGGCAAAGCCCGTCGGAGCGGAAGCACCGCCCATACTGTCTGTTCATTTTATTGTAAGGGATGGCAATAGAATTTGCAAGATAATTGCGGTGTATGCGCGTCCGGACACCGGGAAGATGGGAGAAAAGTATTGACTTTGCGAAAAAGGGTTACTACTATTAAGAAGGAAAAAATGTTGAAAATAAATCAATAAGTTGTTTCAGAAAGAATACTACAGGAGAAAGACCATGATGAGATTATATGTGATTCGACACGGAGAGACAGAGTGGAACGCAGAGGGCAAGATGCAGGGTTGGGCGGACATTCCGCTGAACGACAGGGGAAGAGAGCTGGCCCGCATCACGGGAGAGGCACTGAGAGAAGTCCCGTTTGATCTGATCATCTCCAGTCCTCTGCAGAGGGCCAGGGAGACGGCGGCGCTGGTCACCGGACCTTCCGCCGCGTACTATGGCAGAGAGATTCCTGTGATCGAGGACGAGAGGATCAAGGAGATCAACTGGGGAAGCTGGGAAGGGCACAGCAATAAAAGAGAGAGCGCGGAGGGACTTTTCGACCAGTTCTATGAGGACCCGCTGCACTACGAGGGGGCTCCGGACGGAGACAGCGTCCGGGACGTCTGCGCCCGGACGGCGGATTTTCTGCAGGATGTGATACATAATCCGGAGTATGAGGGTAAGACGATTCTGGTCTCCACCCACGGCTGCGCCATGCGGGCGCTGCTCAATCCGCTGTATGAGAACCGGATGGATTTCTGGCAGGGACATGTGCCGTATAACTGCGCGGTCAATATCGTGGAGGCGGAGAACGGACAGGCCAGACTGGTGGCGCGGGATCAGATTTATTACGATAAAGACCGGTGTTTTGACAATTACAAGCCGTCCAAAGAACAGTAGGACAGACGGCGGGGTATAAATCTTCCTTTTTTACAGATACTACATTTACCGACACCCTGAAGGATAAATGTCAGAATGTAATATGGAGGAATATTTTTATGAAAGCGACAGGTATCGTCCGAAGAATAGACGATTTGGGCAGAATTGTGATTCCCAAAGAGATCAGAAAGACACTGAAGGTCAAGGAGGGGATGCCTCTGGAAATATACACCGATCAGGAGGGAGGCATCATCCTGAAAAAATACCTTCCCTTTTCCGAGTTTTCGTCGCTGGCGCAGGAGTACGCCGAGTGCATACTCCAGCAGACCGGAGCCTGGGTCCTCATCACGGACCGTGAGAAGGTCATAGCTGCCGCCGGCGCGGGAAAAGGGATGAAGGGACAGGGAATCAGCGACCGTCTGGAAGCGATTCTGGATGACAGAAATGAGCAGATCCCCGCTGTGGAGCGCACCCGTTTTATCCCGGTCGCGGACGGGATGGAGGCGGGCGGCGATCAGGTTTACGCCCTCATACGAAGCGGGGGCGAGATTCTGGGCGCGGTCTTTCTCATGGCCCGGGAGCCGGGGCGCAGGCTTGGCGAGCTGGAAAGGAAGGCGGCGGCCATCGCCGCGGAATTTCTGGGAAGGCAGATCAATGTATAGCGGCCGGTGAAAGAATATAGCAGAGCAGCAAAAAAGGACTGTGGCAGCAAGGTCATTCAATCAGTAATGACATTGACTGCGGCAGTCCCTTTTTTGTTCAACAAAAAAATCCTGATATTCGACTTACAGATAACGGAATAACTCTTTCGCTTCCTCTTTTTTGGCGGTATCCTTCACATCCAGGATCTCGGCCTTCACACTCTTGTTGCCGAACTGGATCTCCAGGATATCTCCGCTCTTTACGTTGAGGCTGGCCTTGGCGGCCTTGCCGTTGACAAGTACCCGGCCGGCGTCGCAAGCTTCGTTGGCGACGGTACGGCGCTTGATCAGCCGGGAAACCTTCAAAAACTTATCAAGTCTCATGATATACACCTCCGTGCGAAAGGAGTGTATTAGTTATTTACTTTCTCCTTTAATGCTTTCATTGCTTTGAATTTCGGAGATTTGGAAGCAGGGATGGTGATGGTCTCCTTGGTTCTCGGATTGATGCCCTCACGCTCTGCGCGCTCTGCCACCTCAAATGTACCAAAGCCTGCAAGCTGAACCTTCTCTCCCTTGCTGAGCTCATCTCCCACAACATCGATAAATGCCTTTAACGCGTTATCGGCATCTTTTTTTGTCAGTTCTGTTCTCTCGGCGATCGCTGCGATCAATTCTGTTTTATTCATAATATTTCCTCCTGATATTCGCGCAAAATCCGCATAGAATCTATTTACTTCCATAGTTATAACGGTTTCCGCTTTATTTGTCAAGAATATATGTTTAAAACTTTCTGACGGTATGCATGTTGCCCGGACAGACCGCATAGACATGGAAAAAGAACGGTGGAGGAGGGCGTCCATGCAGTATCAGGACAGCGGGGGATATATGGAAGACCGCATCATGAAAAACCACAAAATTTCTTTGTTTAACCGCGGCAGCGGGAGCATCAGCGGGGTGCGGGAGGTCATCTCCTTTGACTTAAATGAGATCATTCTGGATACGGAACAGGGGCTTTTGATGATTCACGGGGAAGACCTGCACGTGACCAGGCTCACGGTGGAAAAAGGAGAGGTGGAGATCGAGGGCGTCGTGGACAGCTTCGTTTACTCCGACAGCGGCCCCGGAAAAGGAGAAAAAGGCGGGATCATGCGGCGGCTGTTCCGATAAAGGTGAGGAAGCGCGCCGCGGGCAAGGTCCCGGCGAAAAGGGGGAGACGGGAGGGAGAGCAGTGTTATGGCAGAGATGATCGTGCAGCAATGGCGGCTGTTTATGATAAGCGCCCTCTACGGGGCGGTTCTTGGCGTGTGGTATGATTTTTTTCGCGCTGTCCGCCGGAAGATCAGCCACAAAGACCGGACGGTCCATCTGGAGGATGTGATCTTCAGTCTGACAGCGGCGGCGGGGCTGTTTCTGCTGTTCCAGATCTGCAGCCGGGGAGAAATTCGTTTTTATGTGCTGGCAGGTCTTTTTGCAGGGGCTCTTTTGTATTTTTTTCTGCTGAGTCCGCTTGTGGAAAAAGGCATGGAGTTTCTGGTGGGGGCAGCGGTCTTTTTGCTGCTGGCGGCAAGCCGGACCCTTGTTTTTCCCATAAAATTTATTGTGAATTCTCTTTTAAAGACATTGAAAAAACTGAGGAGAACCGTTAAAATAGTGAGAAACAGAAAATAAGGAGAAGCGATGAGAGCGAAAAAGAGAAAAAACAGCAAACAATTTAATGAAAGATTTCGGAAACGTTTTTTCACGAAAAAGGCCGTGCTGGTCATAGTCTGCGCAGCGGCCATCCTCGTGGTGGCGGCCTTTGCCTGCCAGAGTCAGCGAAAAAGAGCGGCGGGCCTGAGAGAGACTGTGGAGGAACTGAGTACGGAGATCCGGGATCTGGAAGACGCCAACGAGACGCTGAAAGAAGAGAAGGACAACATGGATTCACCGGAATTCAAGGAGAAGATGGCCCGGGAACGGCTGGGCATGATTGGCGAGGACGAGTATTCCCTGCAGCAGTCTGAGGATGCCGGTGGCGAAGAGGCCGGGGAGGCCGGAGATGGCGACAGCGTCGAAGATAGCGGCAGCGCCGGGGGAGACGAAGGAGAGAATCCCGCCGGGGAGGATGGCGCCGGGGATGGTGAAGAAGAGAATCCTGCCGGGGAAGATGGCGCCGGAGATGGCAGCAGCGCCGAAGAGTAGAAGAAGCGCTGCCTGTGATCAACAATCCGGTGTCCGGTCTGTCGCTGCGGAAATAATTAAAAAACTGGTTGACAGGTCGGTTTTTTCGTGGTATGATATCGCTCGTTGAGTGCGGCGGGATAGCTCAGTTGGCTAGAGCACACGGTTCATACCCGTGGTGTCGCTGGTTCAAATCCAGTTCCCGCTACTTTTTATCAGAAAGGTCCGAGAGGGCCTTTTTTTCATTTCACAGGAAATCATGTTTTCCGCTCCTGGTTCATAAGAATTTTTGTGCGTGACAGACTTTGACATGAGAATCCGTCCGCGCTCTATATAATAGCGTAGAAGATGTGGGGGTGGATCATGAGAAGTAAAAAGAAAGAACTCTCTCCGGAAAGCGAGGCGGCCCGCCGTCTGCAGCTGTTTGAGGAGGCGTTGCGGGAGATGCTGCGTCTTCTGGAACCGGCGACAGGAGAGATGAGGGAGGAGCGGGACATGCTTTCCCGGAGAGGAACAGAGTTCATATACAGGACGCTGACGGAGGATGTCTGCCGTCAGTGCCCCAAATACAGAGAATGTTTTGAGAAGAGGAGAGAGAAGACGCTTGAGGAGATCGCGTCCATTTTGGAGCGGGCGGAGGCAAAGGCCCGGGTGGACGGGCGTATGGCGTCGGAGGTTTTCCGGAAGCGATGCGTTTTTTTTCAGCCGTTTATGGAGGAAATGTCCTGGCTGTTTCGGATGCTGTATCAGGACCGCCGCTGGGAAAAGCGGGTGAAGGGACTGCATCAGGTGATGCGCGCGCAGATGCTGTCCCAGTATCTGCTCATGCGGGAGTGCCACAGACTGCTGTCCGCCGGGAAGGAACTGGAGGGCGCAGCCAGAAGAAAACTGCAGAGCGCTCTTTTGAGACGGGGATTTTATCTGCTGGAAGGAAGAGAATACAAGGATGAGGGCGGTATGATCAATGTGACGCTCACTCTCGGATCTCTGGCCGGTTCCCGCAGGATGGACGGAGTGCTGCAGGCGTTGCAGCGCTGCTATGGCAGGAGCTTTCGAAGTGCCGGCGGGGAGACCTGGGTCCGCTCCGGCAGGAGGACCCTTTCTTTTGTGGAAGAAGGCGGGTTTCAGGTGATTTTCGGTGTGTGCCGGCGCAGTAAGGCCGGAGAGACGGTCTGCGGCGATACCTTTTCCTTTGAGGCCTATGACAGAAAGCGGGCGGTCATGCTCCTGTCAGACGGCATGGGTGTGGGAGAAGAGGCCAGTCGGGACAGCCGCAGATTGATCGAGGCATTTGAAGCCCTGCTGGAGGCCGGTGTCCACGAGGAGTACGCGCTGGAGATATTGCACGGCGCGTTGCTGCAAAAAGAAAAGGAATCCTGCGCCACTCTGGACGCGGCGGTAATTTCATTGCAGACGGGAACAGTCCGCCTGTTGAAGGCGGGCGGTACGGCCACCTTTATCCGGCACCAAAATGCGGTGGAACGCATCGGCCCCTCCGGTCTGCCTCCGGGATGTCTGCCGGAACAGGGCTTTGACATCCGCAGCCGGAAGCTTTATGATGGAGACATGATCATCATGCTCTCCGACGGCATGTTGGATTTTGAGGCGGCGCCCGGACAGGAGGCCCGCATGGAAGATCTCATAAGACAGATCCGCGCCGGCAGCGCCCAGCGATTTGCCGAGGAACTGATGCGGGCCGTGCCCGTGCCGGCCGGCGGCCGCGATGACGATTGCACGGTGCTGGTGGCGGCTGTCTGGGAGAGAAAACCGATGGGGACGGGCCGGTGACAGACCACCGGTGCGCGCAAAAGACCACCGGCGCGCCCGCCCGACAAAGAAGGGAACGCGAAGCGGCCGGAGTATCGGCGTGCGTCTTGGAACACCGGCGCGCCCGCCCGACAAAGAAGGGAACGCGAAGCGGCCGGAGTACCGGCGTGCGTCTTGGAGCACCGGCGCGCCCGCTCTGACGAAAAGAGATGCGAAGAATGAGGCAGTGTGCCTCTTAGGCCACCGGCGCGCCATACAAATGTGGAAAGGAATATACGGATACGGTGATGTGGGAGAAAGTGGACGATTATGTCAGAAAATATGATCTGCTGCGGGAGGGCGACGCCGTCCTCGTGGGATTATCGGGGGGAGCGGATTCCGTCTGCCTGCTTCGCTATCTGATGGCGGTGCGGGAGCGGATGCCGGTCCGTCTCTTTGCCGTGCATGTGAACCACATGCTGCGGGAGGAGGAAGCGGACAGAGATGAGAAGTTCGCGCGAGACCTCTGCGCCCGGTATCAGGTGCCCTTTGCGGCGGTGCGGAAAGATGTGGCCGCCGAGAGGAAAAAGCGGCGCTGCTCCCTGGAGGAAGCGGGGCGTCTGGTGCGCTACGCCTGTTTCGGGGAACTGGCAGAGCAGTGGGGATGCAACAAGATCGCGGTGGCCCATCACAAAAACGATCTGGCGGAGACAGTGCTGTTCCGGCTGGCCCGGGGTACGGGCGTCCGGGGCCTTTCGGGCATCCGTCCGATATCCGGTCCGGTCATCCGGCCTCTGCTCTGTCTGGAGCGGGAGGAGATCCGGGAGATTCTTTTGGCTCTGGGACAGGATCATGTGGAGGACAGCAGCAACTCAGACGACGGCTACAGCCGCAATTATATCCGCCGGCATCTTCTGCCGGGGATGAAAGAGGTCAATACCCGGGCGGTGGAGCATCTGGCGCAGACCGCCGGGCAGGCGGCCGCCCTTATGGATTATCTGGAACCGGTGTTTTGCAGGCTCTACACAGAAAATGTACAGCGACGCCCGGAAGGACTTCTGCTGCCGGAGCGGGCCGCAGTCCGGATGCACCCGGTGGAACGCCGGGAACTGCTGCAGCGGATGCTGGCCGCGGCGGGAGGACAGAGAGATCTGTCGGCGGTCCATCTGGAACAGGCGGACGGCCTGTTTGAAAAGAGAGAGGGCAAGTACCTGACGCTGCCCGGCGGCCTGCGGGCTGTGCGGACGGGAGAGGGAATCCTCATCTGCCGGCTGCCGGTACATTTGCGGGGACAGACAGGCGGCCATGAGGACCCGGATGTCTCACGGCTGCCGGAAGGAGAGGCCGAGGGACTGCCGCTACATTTGCAAAAAGAAGCGGGCCGCGGGAAACCGGCGGCAGAACCTGCCGCCGTGTACCCGGTGGATATGGAGGCGCTCGCCCGCACGGGTTCCTATGCGGTGGAGATTGCCGGGCGCGGCCGGGTGGCATTTCATCTGGAGGAATTCCACGGCGGTGATATCGAAAAAAATGATTGTGTGAAATACTTTGATTATGATAGAATAAAAAGTACTCTTTGTTTGAGAAGCCGGCAATCCGGCGATTATTTTATTGTGGACAGAGAGGGACGGCATAAGACGCTGCGGCGCTACTTTATCGATGAGAAGATTCCTGCGGGAGAGCGGGAGCAAAAGATCGTGCTGGCGGAGGGGTCCCATATTTTGTGGATTCCCGGCGGGCGCATCAGCGAAGCTTACAAAGTGGGGCCGGAGACAGGGAGAGTGCTTGTCGTCCGTGCAGAAGATAACATTTGGAAAAGTAACATTGTGGAGTGAGAAATGGAGGAAAAATAATGGCGGATAAGATCAGTGTGCTGATACCGGAAGAGGAAGTCAACGCGAAGATTCAGGAGCTGGGCGCGCGCATCAGCGAAGATTACGCAGGGAAGGCTGTGCATTTAATCTGTATATTAAAGGGAGGCGTATTTTTTGCCTGTGAGCTGGCGAAACATATCACCATTCCGGTTTCCCTGGATTTCATGCAGGTTTCCAGCTATGGGAACGCCACCAGCAGCTCGGGGATCGTCCGCATCAAAAAGGACCTGGATGATTCCATGGAGGGCAAGGAAGTGGTCATTGTGGAGGATATCATTGACTCCGGGCGCACGCTGCACTACCTGATCCCTGTGTTGAAGCAACGGAATCCGAAGAGCATCCGCCTGTGCGCACTGCTCAATAAGCCGGACCGCCGGGAAGCGGAAGTGCAGATCGATTATCTGGGCTTTGACATCCCGGATGAATTTGTGGTTGGTTACGGTCTGGACTATGCGCAGAAATACAGGAATCTTCCATTTATCGGAGTGGTAGAGCCGGACGCCGCCGGAGAGGAGGCGGAAGCGGAGCCGGAGAAGAAAGGAGAAACCGTTGAATAAAGGCTTTAAAAATATCCTCGTATTCTTTGTGGTGATGGTGCTGATCTATTCTTTTATCAGTTATTACATGCAGCGCAATCTGGCCGCGGGAGACGAGGCGTATACTTATACACAGTTTGAGCAGGACCTGGCGGCGGGAGAGATCGCGTCCATCGAGATTGCCCAGAATGAGGAGGTCCCTACCGGAGCCGTGCGCGTGGAGTTTACGGACGGAGAGAGGGAGACACTGTACGTGACCAACGTCAATGACGCCGTTGAGGACGCACAGCAGTACCATATCCCTTACGAGGTGGAAAATGTAAGTCATGCCGGAGGGCTCCTGATGAACATTCTGCCGTATCTGATCGTCATGATCGTGATGTTCGCCTTCATGGCCATGATGATGGGACGGGCGGCCGGAGGCGGCGGCAACGGAAAGATGATGAATTTCGGGAAGAGTCGTGCCAAGATGCAGGATCCGCACGTAAAGAGAGTGCAGTTTAATCAGGTGGCCGGCCTGCAGGAGGAGAAGGAAGAACTTAAGGAGATTGTGGATTTCCTGAAGAATCCGGGCAAGTTCATTGAAGTGGGCGCCAGAATTCCGAAGGGAGTTCTTCTGGTGGGCCCTCCGGGTACCGGTAAGACGCTGCTGGCCAAAGCGGTGGCCGGTGAGGCGGACGTACCGTTTTTCAGCATCTCCGGTTCTGATTTCGTGGAGATGTTTGTGGGCGTGGGCGCTTCCCGGGTCCGCGACCTGTTTGAGGAAGCCAAGAGGAATTCACCGTGTATCATTTTTATCGATGAGATCGACGCCGTGGCCAGAAGGAGAGGAACCGGTCTGGGCGGCGGACACGATGAGAGAGAACAGACATTGAACCAGCTGCTGGTAGAGATGGACGGATTCGGCGTCAACGAGGGAATCATCGTCATGGCGGCCACCAACCGGGTGGACATTCTGGATCCGGCGATCCTCCGTCCGGGACGATTTGACCGGAAGGTCGCAGTGGGACGTCCGGACGTCAAGGGCCGGGAGGAGATCCTCCGGGTGCATGTCCAGGGCAAGCCGCTGGCGCAGGATGTGGATCTGCATCAGATTGCCAGGACTACGCCGGGATTCTCCGGAGCTGACCTGGAGAACCTGATGAACGAGGCGGCGATTCTGGCGGCAAGACATGACCGCCGTTATATAAAGATGGAAGATGTGCGGAAGGCATTTATCAAGGTGGGTATCGGCACGGAGAAGAAGAGCCGTCTTGTGCCGGAGCTGGAGAAGAAGATCACCGCCTACCATGAATCCGGCCATGCGATCCTCTTCCATGTGCTGCCGGATGTGGGGCCGGTCTACACTGTGTCCATCATTCCGACAGGAGTCGGCGCGGCGGGATACACCATGCCGCTGCCGGAAAATGATAACGTATTTAATACGAAGAGCAAGATGATTCAGGATATTAAGGTGGGCATGGGCGGACGGATCGCCGAGGAGCTGATCTTCCACGATGTGACCACCGGAGCTTCCCAGGATATCAAGAGTGTCACCGCCACAGCCAGAGCGATGATCACCCAGTACGGTATGTCTGAGAGTCTGGGCTTCATCAACTATGAAGAGAATTCCGATGAGGTATTCTTAGGAAGAGATCTGGGGCATTCCAGAAGCTTCAGCGAGGAAGTGGCAAGCCAGATTGACAAGGAAGTGAAGAAGCTGGTGGACGAGTGTTACGCCGACGCGAAGCGGATTATCCTGGAGCATATGGACGTTCTGCACGCCTGCGCGGCACTGCTCATTGAAAAGGAGCGGATCAACCGCGAGGAATTCGAGGCGCTGTTTGAGAACCGGGAGCCGGTATCTCAGGGCGCGGCGGAGTAGACAGGAGTCCGATAAGGCAAAAATAACAGGGCTGCAGCTGAAGTCGCCTGTATGGTGATGACATCGGGACTGCGGCCCTGATTTTTTGTTAATAAAAAATCATAAAGCGAGGAAAAGTGACTTTTATTCGTTAAAGCTGTGATAACCTATTGTTGTAAAGTGATGTAAAAACGGGGTAATAATATCGAATTAAGGCAAAAAAGCAAAAAATAATAAAGAAAGCGGTCGGATTTCAGATAATATGACCATATCGTGACGAAAACAGTCTATCCTGCACAATTTTTTTTGTTAAAAAAATAATTTTTTGTGCACACTTCATCGGGATGGTCTGGTATTATAATACACGTAACCCCCCCCAATACATTATATAGTTTTTGCTACACCCAATAAGTAACAAAAATACCTTCTCCAAAAAAGGATGGCGTTCGGAATTGCCATCCTTT
>DXEQ01000013.1 GCA_019114885.1 Candidatus Anaerobutyricum stercoripullorum | reverse complement strand
TACCAGGATGTCACCGGCGTGAACTTCCGCGCCGATACGGATGATACCGTTCTCATCCAGATCCTTTAACACATCTTCGCTTAAGCCGGCCAGGTCTCTTGTGATCTCTTCCTGACCAAGCTTGGTATCTCTGGCCTCCGCCTCATACTCTTCGATATGGACAGAAGTGTAGACATCTTTCTGCACCAGCTTCTCGCTGAGCAGAACGGCATCCTCGTAGTTGTATCCTTCCCAGGTCATGAAGCCGATGAGAGGGTTCTTACCGAGGGCCATCTCGCCGCCGCAGGTGGAAGCGCCGTCCGCGAGAACGTCTCCCTCCTCCACACGGTCTCCCTTGTTGACGATCGGGCGCTGGTTCATACAGTTACCCTGATTGCTCCGGGAGAACTTGATGACATGGTAGGTATCCCGGATACCGTCGTCACGTTTTACCACGATCTCCTTGCTGGTGGAGTACTCTACCACACCGGCGTGGTGGGCAAGAATACATACACCGGAGTCTCTGGCTGCCTTAGCTTCCATTCCGGTTCCGACTACCGGCACTTCTGTCTTGAGCAGAGGTACGGCCTGACGCTGCATGTTGGAACCCATCAGGGCACGGTTGGCGTCGTCATTCTCCAGGAAAGGAATCATGGAAGTTGCCACGGAGAATACCATCTTCGGGGAAACGTCCATCAGATCGATCCGGGACTTCGGAAACTCGGAGGTCTCCTCTCTGTAACGTCCGGATACGTTGGTGTGGATGAAATGTCCCTCTTCATCCAGCGGCTCATTGGCCTGCGCTACTGTATAGTTATCTTCTTCATCCGCCGTCAGGTAGATTACGTCGTCCGTTACTACCGGATTCTTCGGATCTGTTTTGTCTACTTTACGATACGGCGCCTCGATAAAACCGTATTCATTGATTCTCGCATAGGTGGCAAGAGAGTTGATCAGACCGATGTTAGGACCCTCAGGGGTCTCGATCGGACACATTCTTCCGTAATGGGAGTAATGTACGTCACGGACTTCGAAACCGGCACGATCTCTGGAAAGACCGCCAGGTCCCAACGCGGAAAGACGTCTCTTGTGCGTCAGCTCGGACAGCGGGTTATGCTGATCCATGAACTGAGACAGCTGAGAGCTTCCGAAAAACTCCTTGACTGCCGCGGTCACCGGCTTGATATTGATCAGCGTCTGCGGGGAGATAGACTCCATATCCTGCGTCGTCATACGCTCGCGGACCACTCTCTCCATACGGGACAGACCGATTCGATACTGATTCTGCAGCAGCTCACCCACTGCACGGATACGACGATTGCCCAAGTGGTCGATATCGTCGTCGTTGCCAATGCCGTACTCCAGATGGATATTGTAGTTGATGGACGCCAGAATATCCTCTTTTGTGATATGCTTCGGAATCAGCTCACTGATACTCTTGCGGATTGCTGTCTTAATCTCTTCTATATCGTCATAATCTTCCAGAATTTTTTCAAGGGATGGGTAATACACTAATTCCGTCACACCGACTTCTTTCGGCTCCACATCCACAAAACTGCGGATATCAACCATCATATTGGAAAGAATCTTCACTTCCCGCTCTTCTGTCTCCAGATATACGAAAGGAACGGCTGCATTCTGAATCTCATCCGCCTGCTCCTTTGTAACCTTGGTGCCGGCCTCAAATAAGATCTCTCCGGTGGAAGGGTCCACAACATCCTGGGAGAGCACGTGCCCTGCGATACGATTGCGGAGCATCAGCTTTTTATTAAATTTGTAACGGCCCACCTTGGCCAGGTCATACCGTCTTGCATCGAAGAACATGCTGTTGATCAGGCTCTCCGCACTGTCCACAGACAAAGGCTCGCCCGGACGGATCTTCTCGTATAACTTCTTAAGACCTTCCTGATAATTGGTGGCCGTATCTTTCTCCAGTGTCTTTAAGATCTTAGGCTCCTCGCCGAAGAGCTCCTTGATCTCGGCATTGGTTCCGATACCCAGCGCACGGATCAGCACAGTGATCGGCACCTTTCTGGTACGGTCCACACGAACATAGAAAACGTCATTGGAATCCGTCTCATACTCCAGCCATGCGCCACGGTTCGGAATAACCGTACAGGAGAAGAGCTTCTTACCTGTCTTATCATGGCTGATCGCATAGTAGATACCCGGGGAACGGACAAGCTGGCTGACAATGACACGCTCTGCGCCATTGATCACAAAAGTACCCGTCTCTGTCATCAGAGGCAGGTCACCCATAAAAATGTCGTGCTGCTTAAAATCGTCCGTCTCCTTATTATGAAGGCGGACCTTCACCTTCAAAGGAGCTGCATAGGTGGCATCCCGTTCTTTACATTCTTCTATTGAATACTTTCTGTCCTCTCTGCAAAGCTGAAAATCAACAAATTCCAGACTGAGCTGTCCGCTGTAATCCGTAATCGGAGAAATGTCATCGAATACCTCTCTGAGGCCGTCTGTCAGAAACCACTGATAGGAATCCTTCTGCACCTCAATGAGATTCGGCATATCGAGTACGTCTTTTTGTCTTGCATAGCTCATTCTGATATTTTTGCTTCCCGGAATTCGCATAGGTCGCAGTCTGTTCTTTTCCATTGATGTTTCACCCCTTGAACAATCTTGCTGATAAACTTCTGGTTGCTTCTCTCATTTTCATATGGGCCCACATGCCCATTGTGAATCAGTTTAATATCATATCATAGCCAAAATGTCATGTCAACTATTTTTTCTCTGTTTTATATAGATTTTTTCCAGTATTTTCACGAGATAAACCGGCCGCTTTACATTTCCTGATGCAAAACGTCTGAAATGCGGCCAAAAACCCGGGAAACTTCATAAAAAAGAAACAAAAACGCCTGCTCTCCAAATAAGGAAAACAGGCGTCTTATGACTATGTGAAATCTGTGTGGAAAAAGCCCAATTATTTGATTGTAACTTTTGCTCCAACTTCTTCCATCTGTTTCTTGATGTCTTCTGCTTCTTCTTTGGAAACAGCTTCTTTGATGTTCTTAGGAGCGCCGTC
>DXEQ01000129.1 GCA_019114885.1 Candidatus Anaerobutyricum stercoripullorum | reverse complement strand
GCGATGATCAGGCTGCGGCAGTAAAATCGTTGTTTCTTATGCCTGGATATCCGATTGTCCTGCTTCCGGGACGGCTTGTCTCCTGCATCTTCTGTATCAACCACGAATCCTTCTTTCGTATTCTCCATACCCGTCACGGAAGTCTCCGTCAGGATATCCAGACTCTTTCTTGCCAGAAGGGCGCTCTCAAAGGCTTCCCGCACGGAGGCCGCCTGTTCATTATAAGGATAAATATACCCGTTCTTATCTCTGGTGCAGATGCCCAGACGATGAAAGAATGTCAGAGCGTCCGCAAGGCTAAAGGAGGACAGCACCTTTTTCATCCGCTCCGGAGCCTCTCCCCGGTAACAGTCTGCTTCCTGATACATGTTGGTCAGATTACAGCGGCCGTTGCCGGTCACCAGAATCTTTCTGCCCACCCGGTCGCACCGGTCGATCAGCAGAACCCGCTGTCCTTCTTTTGCGCAGCAGAGGGCCGCCGTCATACCGGACGGGCCGCCCCCTGCAATAATGGTGTCATATTTTTTCATTGGACTGTTTTCTCCCTCCGCTTGTCATGTCTCCATTCTCAAGACATTTTACCACGATGTGCTCCCGTCTGAAAGAAACTATTCCCGCGTATACCCGCACTCCGCGAGGATCTCTTCCTGTTTCTGTTCCATGATCAGACGCTCGTCCTCTTCCATGTGGTCATAGCCCATGAGATGAAGCATGCTGTGGGCCACCAGAAAGGCCAGCTCCCTCTTTTCTGAATGACCGTATTCCGCCGCCTGCTCCTTCACTTTATCCATGGAGATGAGGATGTCTCCCAGCATGAGTTCCCCGGTCTCCGGATGAAAAACGTCCGGCTCCCGCTCCTCCAGATCGGAGAAATCCGCCGGACAGGTGTACTCTGCCAGCGGAAAGGACAGCACGTCCGTGGGCCGGTCAATCTGTCTCTGTTCCAGATTCACCTGATGAATCTCCTCGTTGTCCGTCAGAAGCACATACACCTGCGCCTCGTAGGGACAGTTCTCATAATCCAGCGCCGTCTCGACCACCCGGCGGATAATCTCTTCATAGTCCGGAATAAATGTATCTTCGTAACTGTATTCAATCTCTATCTTCATCACATACTCCTTTTCGCCTGCACAGCGTCTTTTGCGCTGCAAAACGAATCACTTTTCCTTCAGTGGCGCAGCACGCCGCTTCCTGCCTTCCGGCGGCATGACATGTCGCCCGCTGCTGCCTCCGACGGTGCGATATGCTATCCCCGCCGTTATCTCCGGCGGCGCAGTCCTTTCTCCCGGCGGCTGCCGCTCTTTTCACTTTCCGCCCGTCTCGCGCGGCTTCTGGCCTCCCGGCGCTTTTCATCCGCATCGTAGGCCGAGACAATCTTCTGTACCAGCGGATGCCGTACCACATCCTGCGCAGTCAGCATACAGACGCCGATCTCATCGATCCCTTTCAGTACCCGCAGAGCATCGTCCAGGCCGGAGCGCGCCCCCTCCGGCAGATCCTTCTGCGTCATATCACCGGTGATGATCGCCTTGGAGCCAAAACCGATACGGGTCAGGAACATCTTCATCTGCGCCGGTGTGGTATTCTGCGCCTCATCCAGAACCACAAAGGCGTTGTCCAGCGTGCGGCCGCGCATGTAGGCAAGCGGCGCCACCTCAATGAGTCCCTTCTCCATGTTTTTCTGGAAGGTCTCCGCTCCCATGATCTCATAGAGAGCGTCATAGAGAGGACGCAGATACGGATCAACCTTGCTCTGCAGATCTCCCGGCAGAAAGCCCAGCTTCTCCCCGGCTTCAATGGCCGGACGGGTCAGTATGATCCGGTTCACCTCGTTGGCCTTAAAGGCTGTGATTGCTTTCGCCATGGCAAGATAGGTCTTGCCGGTACCGGCGGGACCCACGCCGAAAACGATCATCTTGTCGTCAATGGCCTTCACATATTTCTGCTGTCCCATGGTCTTTGGCTTCACCGGCTTGCCCATGACCGTATGACAGATGATATCGCTGTCCAGCTGCGTCATGGACTCCACCGAGGCCGACTGGGACATGGCCAGAGAAAGAGCGTAATTGACATCCTGTTCCGTGATCACATTGCCCCTCTCGGACAGGACGATCAGCTCGTCAATGACCTCTTTCGCCTGCCGGCATCCTTCCTCGCTGCCGATGATCTTTATCTTATCTTCCCGGAAAATGACGGTCACATGGAGCGCCCGCTCCACCTTTTTCAGATTGGCGTCAAACTGTCCGAAAACATTGCCCGCATGTGCCGCCGGAAAAGAAAATTCCACTTCTGATATATTCATAGATTCACTCCTTTCAGACTCTGGTATCATTTTATCATCTTTCTGTATTATTTCCAGCTTTTTTTATCATGGGGCATCCGGGGTCATGTTTCTCTTTGTCATGGGACGTTCGGTATCTTATCCCGCTTTTATCATGCGCGCTCCGGCGCCATATCACATGCTGTCTGTGCCGATCTCGCGGACCTTTCCGAAGGCTTCCCGCACCAGAATCTTCCCTTTTGCCGTACACATTCCGTCGGCACACCGGATCTTTACCCGGTTTTCAAGAATTGTCACTCCTTTGCTCCGGTATTCTTCCAGAAAAAGATGCAGTCTCTTTTTTGCCTCCCGCACCGCCTGCTCTTCCGTGTACATTTTCTCTTTGATCCGGCATTCGGAGCGGACCGTCACGTAGAGGGCCGCCGGCAGATAAAGCTGGGGACCGATATGCAGGGGGTAGTGTCTTGTTTTCTCATCGTAATAGCGATAGGTCTCTTTCCTGCCCGGCAGAGTGAATAACTTCTCTCCCAGCAGGAGACGGTACTTCCGGAGGGAACGGCCGGTGTATTCCTTCGTATAATGCAGCATGGAGAAGGAATCTTCATAGCGTAGCTTTGTCGTGGCGGTGATATCTCCTTCCGCCTTCACCAGCGCGGTCTCCATGAGGGTCCCGCTGTCATCATAAAGGCCCACCTGACCGGAGATAAGCACGTCGCCGGCCCGGACCTTATCTCCTTTTTTGACCATGGCGCTGCCGCTCCGCACCACGATGGAATCAATCGTTCCCTTTTTTGACGCCACAAGATCGCAGGGAACATCTTCCGTCCTGGCAGTCAGCGCTTCTTTATCCAGCGTCTCCTTCACGGTCACCGTGAGAAGAGTTCCCTTAAGGTCACAGGAGACCCAGGCGATATCTTTATAATCTTTTCGAATCTGTTCTTCCAGCTCATGACAGGAGATGGAAGACAGCAGGGTTCCGCTCTTTATCCCCCTCTCTTCCAGATAATCCATCAGCTCCTCGCTGGAATGGGCCTGGCTGCCGACGGTACGAATCTGCCAGAGAAAAAGCGACAGCACATACAGCCCTGCGCCGGAAAAGAGCAGAGCCGCCAGAAAAAGCTTCCTTTTCCGGTAACGCCCAAAAAGAAAAGGCAGACCCCTTTTGCACAGAATCCGATGATCACACCCGGTTTTCTGCGAGATATCTTCAAGCTCTTTGGCGCCCGCCCTGCTCACATAGAAAATGTAATGGCCGTCCTTACGTACAAGCCTCCACAGTAGAATCTGTCTTCCCACACAGAGATTTAAAAACCGCTCCTGATTTTTCCCGCAGAGTACCACCTGGCAGTATCCTCCCAGAAAATGCAGGATAGAAAAAATCATACATAGTTCCTCCCGTCCCAGTCTAAAAATGCACGGATCGAATCTTTCCCGTGATCCGCATATCGATATCCGTGAAGTACGCAATCTGTAATTTTTCTCCCTCGATGGTCATGGTACATTTATGACAGTGCAGGATGATCTTTCCCTCATCATAGTCTCCCAGGGAGCCGTAATTCTCAATCTGCATCTCTCCTCTGCCGTTCATCGTACAGACAAAGGCCTTCCCCGCGTCCCGAAACAACGACTTTTCGCTCTCGTCTCTGCTTTTTTTCTTTTTTCCAAACATGCGAAAACCTCTTCCCGCGCGGACCACAGCAGGTAACCATGATCCGGACTGTGCTTTTGCTGCATATTCTCCTTCCATATCTATGTGATACGACGGGCAGGTAGAACTTTCCCCCTGAAATAAAAAAGGGGTGCAGATCAGAATACTCTAATCTGCACCGACCATATTTTTTAGGAAAACTTCTTAAAACTTCGCCGTAGTCTTTGCCGCCTCAGCCACCTGAATGACATCTGCCATCGGTGCGCCGCCGGCTGCCACTACCGCTGCCGCGATGGCTCCTTCCACGACCGGACAGTCTACCATCTTCACATTGCGGTCTTCCATCATCTCAAGGACCATCTCTGTGGTCATCACAGCACTTCCCATATCCATGAGGATGATCACTCCGTCG
Source organism: Candidatus Anaerobutyricum stercoripullorum (assembly GCA_019114885.1). Lineage (GTDB taxonomy): Bacteria > Bacillota > Clostridia > Lachnospirales > Lachnospiraceae > Anaerobutyricum > Anaerobutyricum stercoripullorum. The sequence continues at coordinate 943 of DXEQ01000129.1, read as the reverse complement.
TCGGAATAAATCTCATCGATGGCTGTGCTGATCTTCTCAAAGCTCGTCCCGAATCCGCCGTCATCCATGCCGCCGGCCGCCCGCATCGGCGTCTCCGGAGCCATCAAAGAGGCGAGGTCCACAACACCTTCCGCCAGCTTCTGGCTGTGGGATACAATTACAATTCCAACCATATGAAACCTCCTGTTATGCCAGGGCCTGCACTGCCTTGAGCATCAGAGTGAAGGAAGTAGCGCCCGGATCCTGATGTCCGATACTTCTCTCACCCAGATAGCTGGCACGTCCCTTGGTGGCGATGATCGTCTTGGTGTACTCGATACCTTCTTCCGCAGCTGCCACAGCGGCGTCAAGCGCTTTCTTCGCGTCACTGTCCGCCTCGTAGGAAGCCTTCATGGCATCGAGCGCCGGAATCATGGCGTCAAGCATGGTCTTCTCCCCTTTTACTGCCTTACCGCGCTTCATGATACCCTCGATCGCCACATCCATCATGCCGATGAAATCGTTCATATCCATCTCTGTCTTACCATTCAGGAAAGCGCCCGCCTTCATGAAAGCCGTGCCGTATAACGGACCGGAAGCACCTCCCACAGTGGAAACCAGCTTCATACCTACGTTCTTTAAGATCGTTCCGATATCCTTGCCTTCAAATGTGCCGATCACATCGTTGACCGCATCAAAACCGCGGGCCAGATTGATACCGTGGTCACCGTCACCGATGACATTGTCCAGTTCTGTGAGGAAGAGCTTCTGCTCATCTACATCCGCGATGATCTTTTTAAGAATCTCAATTACTTTTGCACTATCAGCCATAATCACTATACCTCTTTCCATGAAATAATCTATGCGGTCCGGGCTCCGGCTGCCTGCGCCTCCCGCTCTGTCTTATGGAGCGGACACAGAGGTTCCTGCCGGGATATCTTCTTATGCCCTCCCGCCAAAAGAA
>DXEQ01000128.1 GCA_019114885.1 Candidatus Anaerobutyricum stercoripullorum | reverse complement strand
AACACTTATTTTCTTCCATACGGTACACGTCATACTCATTCCTCCCATATTCTCTGTCTTCCCGTGATTCGTTTCAAACGTCTTGACATAATTATCTTTTTATATTCTACCCACGAAAACGCTCCTTGTCAATGGAGAGGTAGATTTTGTATTTGCTTTGAAAACGCCTTTTATTTTTTGTCAGAAAAATTTGCATAAAAAGTAAAAAGAGCCGCCTGTAAACGACTCTCTTCCTATTATATATATTACAAATATCATACGGTAAATCCGGCAAACGGCAACGCAGTATACCTGCGCGCGAAGCTGCCATTACTTTTCCAGCTGCATCCGGTCCGCAAGAATCCGGTCCACATCGTCCACGTTCATCTCCAAAGCCACGGACAATTCATTGACCAGGCTGTCCCTGGCCATGGACAGATACTTCTCATCCACCGCCGTAATTCTTCTGCCGGCTGCCTCTCTTTTCTTTTTTCTCTTATACAGTGCCTTGAGCAGACGAAGGGAATCCGCCGAGCTGCCGCTCTGCATCACCTGTCGATACTGCTGTTCCTGTGTTCTGCTCTCCCGGATCTCCATATCATCGTAAGCCGGGATCTCCGCGATAAACTCTTTTGCTTCATCTTTTGTCATGACCTTCCGCATCAACACCTTCTGGTTGTCCACCGGGGAAAAAATAGTACTTCCTCTGGAACGCATCGGCGCCAGAACATAATAGATTCTGCCTTCTTCTTCTGCCGGGCTCATATAGTCCTGCACTTCACAGACGCCGTTGCTGCCATAAATAATAAACTCACCTTTCTCAAACAATGCTATCAGCCCTCTTTCTCAAAAATACGAATAAATTGCAGTCAACTAACCTCTTTGTATATAATTTATCAGTTTTTTTCGTATTTTTGCAAGAGCTTTTTCTATTTTTTACTTTTCTTACACATAATAAAGATTTTCTGAAAAATTTTTGTGAATTTTCCCCATAGCATTACTATGATTTCCCTTTTATCTGGCGATTTTACACTTCCAGCGGGTGTTCGATGGCATAGCGCAGCCCGTCCACAAAAGCCGCTGCAGCCGCCCGGCAGGCCGACTCGGTTCCCGCCAGTACCGCGCCGCTGGAGTTGGCATGGGACGGCGGATACCAGTACCGGGCAATCCGGGTCTCCCCTGCTTTCAGCGCCTTATCAAGCGCGTAGTTGGTCTCGATCGGGCCGCCCACCAGATAGGCGTAGGCCGTTCCTTCCGGGATGCCGCAGAACTCCTCAAAAAACTTGCCGGAACGAGGGACGCACTGGGCGTAAAAAGCCGTCCCTTTATCACCGTCAAAATTACACAGTTCCGTGCGGTTATCAATGAAGTCTTTGACGTAAGCCAGACCACTCTTCACATCGGCCACCTTCGGGCCGGAAAACATGACAAAGACACTGCCGCCGTACCGGCTCCACGAGCAAAGAGAGCCGCCGTAAAAGGTCTCCGCATGGATCACCTTGATATCCGCCTTTTTCGTGGCGTCGTCCACTGCCAGATAACCGGCGTCATCGTTATCCACGGAGAAAAATCCCACGCTCTGATGGCCTTTTGGCAGCTTATACACTCTGGCAAACTCCTCCGATACATTTGCTATGATCTTCTGACTGAGCATATGGGTCTGCATTCTGATGATTTCCATAATATAATTCCTCTCTGTGTATCATTTCCTCTTATGCGATCTCATCGGATCTCCATAAGGTATCATTCAAGCTCTGGGGGATGAAACGCAAGGCATCACTCAAGCTCCATGGGATGAAGGGCACAGTATTCCACCGCCTCGGCAAAGGCCCGCACCGCCGCCTGACAGGCTGACTCCGTACCACAGAGCACACCGCCGCCGGTGTTGACCCTCGTCGGCGGAAGAAACAGCTCCGCCAGCTTCGTATCACTGGCCTTGAGCGCCTTGTCAAGCGCATAGGTGCTCTCCACCGGGGTGCTGACCAGATAGGCGATGGAGGTTCCCTCCGGGATACCCAGTCTTTTCTGATAAAACTTTCCGGCCCGCGGAATCCAGTCCACATAGTAACCGAGGGTCCCCTCCTCATCCAGCACATAAAAGGCCGCTTTCTTCTCAATGAACTCTCTGGTATAGCGCAGGCCGTTTCGCACATCGGACACAGTCTCCCCGGAGAGGATCGCTGTGATCTCTCCCCCAAAGCGGCTCCAGGAATACTCCACGCCTCCGTACACGGTCTCCGCGTGCACAACCTCGATCTTCGCCTTCTTGGTGGCGTCATCCACCGCCAGCCACATGACGTCCTCGTTATCGCAGGAAATGAAACCCACACTCTGGTGTTCCTCCGGGATTCCCCAGACTTTCCTGTATTCCTCCGTCACATGGGGCACGATCTGTTCCATGGTCACATGGGACGGTATCCTCTTTCTCATATCTTTCGCACCTCCTGCCGGCCGCTAACGGCCGGTCCATATATTTACTCTCCTTCCGCTGTCAGCGGTCGGTAAAAAGGTCTTTCAGTATCTCTTTTGCCCCTTTGTCTCTGTAATGATCCGGGTCCTCCATCACATTTGCTCCGCGCACATCCCAGCGGAACTGATGGTAATTCAGATAGGAGGCGCTGCGGAAACAATCCGGAAAACGCCGGTACCAGGACGGATAATACTTCTTCATATATTTACGGGCAAGCTTCACCGCTTCGGACCCCTTCCTGCCGGACGGAGTCGCCGTGCCGCAGATCTGCACGCCCGCCGGACTGGAATGGACTAAGACCACACTGCCGTCCGGGCACTCGCCGATCACGATATAGACGTGGCCGGGACCGGACATGATATCGCCGGCCCGATAATTCCGGACTGCGGAAGCGCTGCAAAAAGATCCCCAGCCGTTATCGGCGTAATTCCGGGCCAGATTCCGGGCCTTATCCACATAGCCCTCCCCGGCCTTTCCCTTCTTTGTGTGAAGCGCATTGTACACACTCCAGCCGACAAAACCGGAACAGTCCAGGCCGTTCCCGTGTCGATAGCGGTATTTTCTGTAATCATAGGAAGAACGCTGCCGTCCGGCAAAACTCCTCCACTGCGGATTCAGACCGATGCGCAGCGCGTCTTTTCCGGCGGCGTTATCCGCCTTATTCCACCCGCCGCCCCAGATATACATGGTGGAACCCACCGGAGCCAGCGACACCTTGAGGAAATTGCGCAGGGTGCTCACCGCCTTTTTGGGAAGCTCCGTGCTTCTCTTCTTGCTGAAAGCGCCGTAACGGACGCCGTTTTTCTTCTCTTTGTAGGCTCTGACCCGGTAAATGTACCGGACTCCCGCCTTCCGGCCGGAAAGCACCACCCGCTTCTTCCGGGTCGTCTTTACCACCGTCCAGCCCTTCCGACCCTGGCGTTTCTCACAGATCTCATAGCCGTCGGCTCCCTTTACAGGCTCCCAGGACAGCACCATCCGGTCCCGGACGCCGTTTGCAAGGAATCCTTCCGGCGCCGCCGGGGCAGACGCCGCCCTCGCATGGACCGCCCGTCCGGACCACAGCAGGCACGCCGCAAGAAGCGCGGCTGCCATCAACAGGATAAAGATACTCATATGTCCTTCTTTTCTGCCTTTTTGGTATCCTTTTATTAACATTTTATGATAAACCTCTCTGTCATGTGCTAATTTCTGTGTTATTTGTTCAAATACTCTGGTTTTTCTCGCATCTTAGTGTTACAATAAAGACAAAATCAACAAACAGGAGAGTGAAACGTATGAACCATGTCACCAGCCACAAAACAACACCCGTCCACAGGCAGATCCGCAAAGCGGTCTCCCTCTGCCTTCTTTCCCTTTGTCTGCTTCCCGCGGGCGCGTCCGCCGCGGAACAATACACCACCGACGGCGTTCATGTGAGAACCGGGCCAAATGCGTCATCCGCCATCTGCCTGACGGCAGAGATGGGAACCGCCGTCACCGTCACCGGTCAGGAAGGCAACTGGGTGCAGGTCAGTGTCCATGGGCAAAACGGTTACATTTATAAAGACTATCTCTCTGATACCCTTCTGTCCCCGGAGGAAGCAGCCGCAAAGAGCGTCCCTGCTTCCGGCGGCTCTTCCGACGACGCCGATGATATCACCGCTGTAGACGACACCGCTTTCGCCGCCGACCAGATCAACAGCACCGAGGTCAATCTGCGCGCCGAGGCCAACGGCCACTGTGGTATCCTGGCCGTTCTTGAGCAGGGCGAGACCGTCCGCATCCTGGGTCAGGATGGCAACTGGACCCGCATCGCACGAAGTGACGGCTCCGAGGGCTATGTCTACACCATCTATCTGGGCGACAACAAGCCGACAGCGCAGACCGATACCGCCTCCCCAGATTCCGGCGAAGCGCCATCCAGAGAGGACGCCATCGACGCCTTCCGCACAGACGCCATCTCCTACGCCGAGGGACGGCTGGGCGATACGTACAGCCAGTCGCTCCGGGATACGGAGGGCTACGCGGACTGTTCCAGTCTGGTGCGGGACGCTTATGAAAGCGCGGTCGGCGTCTTCATCGGCAACGCCACCTCAAGTCAGGCCAACGTCATGAACGATTACTTTTATTCCATCGGATCGATCACGGACGCCGCACCCGGCGACCTGCTCTACCATCTTTCCGGCGACCGTCACACGGGCATCTACCTGGGCGGCGGACAGGTGCTCCACGCTTCCCAGAATGCGGGAACCGTCAAGATCTCATCCTACGACAGCAGCAGTTCTTACTGGGAATACGGCTGCAATGCCGCCGCCTACTGCTACGACAGCCTGTACTGATCACATACATTTCCATACATCTCAGAATCGGCTTCCCGACACAAAGCGCGTGGAAGCCGGTTCATTTTTATGAATAAATCATCTCGCCCGCCACAAAATACATGAGCGCCGCCCAGGTATACAGCGGGTAATACACGCCGTGCTCGTCCCGCCCGGTGCGCAGGTAATCCTTCGCCTCCGCGAGACTTACCAGACGAAAGCCCTCAAACTTCTCCGACCCTTCCGCGCCCCTGTGAGACAGGGCCGGCATCTCGTCCCGATTGATGGAAATGTACATCAGGGCATTGCCTTCATCGGTCAGTCCCGGGGTGGAAAATACGCACGGGTTGATGACCTTCACCTCGTCACTCTCACCGACTTCCAGGCCGGTCTCCTCCCGAAGCTCCCGGATTGCCGTGATTCGCAGCGCGTCCGGCTTCTCCCAGTCTTCCTCATCGATCAGCCCCGCCGGAACACTCAGAAGATACTGGTTCGTCGGATAGCGGAACTCCCAGTTGAGCAGAAGCTTCGGCTCCTCTCCCTTCACCCGGATCACCACCACACAGCTGACGGCGTCAGCCATGAGATTCCAGTAATCCTGCGTGGACGCCGTGGCCAGCATCCGCCCCTCGTCTCTCCGGCTGGCACAGTAATAATGCGCCCCTTCCTGATACTGAATATCGTAAAACTTTACGTAAGGTGAATCGTAAAGCGTCTTGATCTCTTCCTTTTTCATGAACAGTCTCCTCCTGATTCCAGTTGATATCAAAATTATATCCTTTTTCCACCCGTACCACAAGGCAATGTTTAGTCCGAAAAGGAGGAAAAGTTGAAAAAAATCCGGAAATCGGTATAATCAACGTTAGGATAAAAATTTTGAGATCACGAAACAAAAATGCAATCGGATGACCGCGCGTCAAAACGCTTTCTGACGCCCGGATCAGACCGGGAAAGGACGTGCCATGCTCACCTACTCTTTTGAAAATATCGGACATACGCCTCTTTATGAGCATCTGTACAAATGTATCAAAAACGACATTATGAACGGCACGCTCCCCGCCGGGACGAAGCTTCCGTCCAAGCGGAGCTTTGCCTCCAATCTGGGCGTGAGCGCCATCACCGTGGAAAACGCCTACGCGCAGCTTTTGTCGGAAGGCTATATCTATTCCAGGCCGAAAAAAGGGTATTATGTCTCCACCTTTTCCCGCAGTCTCCTGCCGCCACGGGCCATGCCGGAGACGGCGGTCGCTCTGCCGGAAGCAAGACCGGTCTTTTTTGCGGATTTCTCCAGCAACCAGACCCGGCCCGACAACTTCCCTTTTTCTGTCTGGGCAAAGCTGATGCGGGAGACCATGCAGGAAAGAAACAACGAACTTATGACAAAACCACCCTGCGGCGGTATCTTCGAATTGCGGGAGGCCATCGCCAGTCATCTGAAACAGTTCCGGGATATGCAGGTGCAGCCGGAACAGATCTTCGTGGGAGCCGGCACGGAGTACCTTTACGGTCTTCTGGTCCAGCTTCTGGGATTTGACAAGGTCTACGCCATCGAGAATCCCGGTTATGAGAAGATTGCCCAGATCTATGAGAGCTATCAGGTCCGCCGTCGTTTCATCGACATGGACGACTGCGGCATCCGCATGGACCGGCTGGAGGAAAGCGGCGCCGATGTGGTGCATATCTCCCCTTCCCATCATTTCCCGACAGGCATCATCACACCGGTCAGCCGTCGATATGAGCTTCTTGGCTGGGCGGCAAAGTCGGATTCCCGTTATATCATCGAGGATGATTACGACAGCGAATTCCGCCTGACGGGCAAACCGATCCCCGCTCTCCAGAGCATCGATCTTATGGAAAAGGTGATCTATATCAATACATTTTCCAAAAGCCTGACCTCCACCATGCGCATCAGCTATATGGTGCTGCCGCCCGGGCTGGCACAGCGCTTTCTGGAACAGATGAGTTTCTACTCCTGCACCGTCTCCAACTTTGAGCAGTACGCCCTCATGCGTTTCATCCGGGAGGGCTATCTGGAAAAACACATCAACCGGATGCGCAATTATTACCACCGGCAGCGGGACGCCCTCCTTGACGCCATCAAAAAAAGCCCCCTGTCTTCCCGTGTGACAATCACAGAGGAAGACAGCGGACTGCACTTTCTGATGAAGATCGATACCGCACTTTCCGATACGGAACTCATGGAAAAAGCCAGAGAAAAAGGGCTCCGCCTCACCGCACTTTCCCGGTATTATCACCGGACGGACAGCGATGTGGAGCACATCTTCATCATAAATTATTCTTATCTGAAGACAGAGCACATCCCGGAGGCGATCCGGCGGCTGTATCAGTGTCTGACGGACTGACACTTCATTACTGATATTTTGCTTCCTGCTCCCGGATCATATCATCGTTGTCAAAGTAGTTGATCCGCATGGCGGCGCGCACATCTCTCAGTGTCTCGGCGGCAACGGCTTCCGCCTCCTCGCTGCCCTTCTTCAAGATCTCGTAAACAGCCGGGATATCCTTCTCCCACTGCTTTCTCCTCTCACGGATCGGGGCAAGCTCCGCCTGCAGAACTTTATTTAAGAACTTCTTCACCTTCACATCACCCAGACCACCTCTGGTGTAGTGATCCTTTAACTCCTGCAGGTTCGCGTATTCCGGCAGGAACTCCGCAAAGTGCTCCGGTCTGCTGAACGCATCCAGATAGATGAAGACCGGATTACCCTCCACCTGTCCCGGGTCCTCTACCCGCAGATGGTTCGGATCGGTAAACATGGACATAACCTTCTTCTTTACTTCCTGCTCCGTATCGGATAAATAGATACAGTTGCCCAGAGACTTGCTCATCTTGGCCTTGCCGTCGATACCCGGCAGACGCAGACACGCCTTGTTGTCCGGCAGAAGAATCTGCGGCATCACCAGCGTCTCCCCGTACACGGCGTTGAACTTGTGCACGATCTCCCGGCACTGCTCCAGCATCGGCATCTGATCCTCGCCCACCGGCACTGTGGTGGCCTTAAAAGCGGTGATGTCCGCCGCCTGACTGATCGGATAGGTGAAGAATCCCACCGGGATGCTGGCCTCAAAGTTCCGCATCTTGATCTCGGACTTCACCGTCGGATTGCGCTGCAGACGGGATACGGTGACCAGGTTGGAGTAATAGAAGGTCAGCTCCGTAAGCTCCGGCACCATGGACTGAATGAACATGGTAGACCTGGCCGGGTCCAGCCCGCAGGACAGATAATCAAGGGCCACCTCCATAATATTCTGGCGCACCTTCTCCGGCTGATCCGCGTTATCGGTGAGCGCCTGCGCGTCGGCGATCATGATGAAGATCTTATCATACTCGCCGGAATTCTGTAACTCTACTCGTCTCCGGAGAGAGCCGACATAATGGCCCACATGCAGCCTTCCCGTCGGGCGGTCTCCTGTCAAAATAATCTTTTCCATTGTATGCAAACATCCTTTTCTATATATGATCTGTAACGATGCGGTCCTGCGTCACTCTGTACAGAAAGCCGCGCGGATTCGTTACTTTTCCTCCGTCCTATTGTAGTATACTATGGAAGAGGTGTCAAAAGGATTTTTACTGAGGGCCCACCGGAAAACAGGAAAAGTTTATTTTAAATTGACTTTACTATGGCAAAATGTTACAGTAGGTATACAAAAAATCAGCGCGGGACCGTACATTTTCTTACCGGGACGGGGTCCCATGACGCCCTGCGCGCGCAAACAAAAAGGAAGTGGATTATGAGTAAAAGAATGAAAAACTGTATGTTCCTCATCGCCTTCGGCGTGGCTCTCTACGCCTGCCTGAACCATCTGGGGAGCGTGATCGCTTTTTGCCGGACCGTAACCGGACTGCTCATCCCCATCATCGCCGGAATGATCGTCGCCTTCGTGCTGAACGTGCCGGTCAGGGGATTTGAGAAGCTGTATGCAAGGCTGCTCCGGAAGTTTCAGATAAAAGAGGAGAAGATCGAGAATCTCCCGCTGGTCCTGATCAGCCTGCTGTCCACGCTGATCTGCATCGTCCTGATCGTCATGCTGATCTCCACCATGGTGATCCCGCAGCTGGTCAACTCGGTGCGGAGCGTGTATCTGGTCATCCAGACCCGGATTCCGGAGTGGATCTCCGTCCTGTCCGAATACGGTTTTGATACCTCCTGGATCACCAAAGCGGTCTCCTCTTTCAGCCTGAGTCAGATTGATATCGAACACATAGTGCAGAGCATCCTGTCCGGTGCGGGCAACTTCCTAAGCTCCGCCCTGGGCATCGCCTCCTCGACCATCAGCGTGCTGATCAACTGTGCCTTCTCCCTTGTCATCGCACTCTACATCCTGCTTGGCAAGAAAGGACTGGGACGGCAGTGCCGCAAGCTGCTGTACGCCCATGTGCGCACACCGATCGCGGATAAGATCTACTATATCGCCAGCCTGATCAGCAGCACATATTCGAAGTTTCTGTCCAGCCAGACCATCGAGGCATTTATCCTGGGATTCCTGATCTTCTTCTCTTTCTCAATCTTCCGGATTCCCTACGCCGTCCTCATCGCGGTGCTGACAGCCGTGCTGTCCTTCATCCCGTACATCGGCGCATTCTGTGCCTGCTTTATCGGCGCAGTCCTCGTCCTCATGGTGAACCCGCTGCAGGCGCTCTTAAGTATCGTGATCTATCAGGTCGTACAGTTTATCGAGAACCAGTTCATCTATCCGCACGTGGTGGGCGGCTCCGTGGGTCTCGCCCCACTGTGGACACTGATCGCCGTGCTCATCGGCGGCAACATGTTCGGCATCGTGGGGATGATCTTCTTCATCCCGCTGGCAGCCGTATGCTACCAGCTCTTAAAAGAGTACACCAACCGGAAGCTGCGCGACAAAAACACCATCGTGCCGGAGACCGCTCCGGCAGCAGAAGACGGCGCGCACCAGGCGACAGAAGAATAAGTCCTCCGCCGCAGATTACATTTTATCGCACAGGCAGATCATCTGTACGGTCACCAAAGAACAATAATCCCCCGAAAGCCCATGTTGCCATAACATCCGGGCCTCCGGGGGATTTTCATTTTGGAATGTTTCGATATATCCTGCTTTCCGGAGTGAATCCGCAGCGGGAATATCACCGGTCCGTGGGATTACTCGATGCCCACTACATCATATCCGGCGTCTTCCACTGCTTTCTTAAGCACCTCTTTGTCCATGTCCGCCGGAGCGTCCACGGAAGCGGATTTCGCCTCCAGATCAACCTCTGCCTTCACGCCGTCAATGGCGTTCAGCGCCTTCTCCACCGCTGCCTTGCAGTGCGCGCACATCATTCCTTCGATTTTCATTGTGATCATCTCTGTATCCTCCTTATCATTTTCTTTTATAGATACGCCCTGATCTGGTCTGGTCAGAGCGCTGTCTGCTGCTTTGGACGCCTGGAAACGCCGCAGGCGCAGCGCGTTGGTCACCACAAAAATACTGCTGCAGCTCATGGCCGCCGCCCCGATCATCGGGCTCAGCTTCAGACCGAGGGACGCATAGTAGACGCCCGCCGCCACCGGAATGCCCAGAACGTTATAAAAGAATGCCCAGAACAGGTTCTGCTTGATGTTGCGGATCACCGCCTTGCTCAGGCGGATGGCCGTCACCACATCCAGAAGGTCATTCTTCATGAGCACCACATCGGCGCTCTCGATGGCCACATCCGTACCGGCCCCGATGGCCACGCCCACATCGGCCCGGGCGAGGGCCGGAGCATCGTTGACGCCGTCTCCAATCATGGCTACGGTCTTTCCCTCCTGCTGCAAAGCGGCGATCTCCCGCTCCTTATCCTGCGGCAGCACCTCCGCGATCACCTTGTCGATATCCAGCTGACGGCGAATCGCTTCTGCCGTCCGACGGTTGTCGCCGGTGAGCATAACGACCCTGATTCCCATCTCTTTCAACTGGCGCACCGCCTCCCGGCTGGTCGGCTTCACCACGTCGGCCACGGAAATGATGCCCAGCACCCGATCCGCATCGGCAAAAAGCATCGGCGTCTTGCCCTCGTCAGCCAGTGTCTCCAGCCGGTTCTGTACATTTGCCAGGGAAATGTGCCGCTCTTCCATGAGACGCCGGTTGCCTGCATACACCATCCGGCCGCCGATCCGGCCCTCCACTCCCTTGCCCGGAATGGAACAAAAGTGCTCCACCTCTGCCGGCACGGCAGCCCGGGAAGCGGCAAACTCCATGATGGCCTCCGCCAGCGGATGCTCGCTCTTTGCCTCCAGCCCCGCCGCCACGGCAAGGAAATCGGAAAGCGGAAGATCTGTCTCCACGTCAGTGACCACCGGCCGACCCTGGGTGATGGTCCCCGTCTTATCCATGACAACATACTCCACGTTGTGGGCGGTCTCCAGCGCCTCGCCGGACTTGAGCAGAATACCGTTCTCGGCGCCCTTGCCGGTTCCCACCATGATGGCCACCGGCGTCGCCAGACCGAGGGCGCACGGACAGGAGATCACCAGCACGCTGATGGCGCAGGACAGGGCGAACTCAAAGGACGCTCCCACCAGCAGCCACACGATGGCGGTCACGATGGCGATACCGATGACCGCCGGAACAAAGACGCCGGATACCCGGTCGGCAATCTTCGCGATCGGCGCCTTGCTGGAGCTGGCCTCCTCCACCAGCCGGATGATCTGGGAAAATGTCGTATCCTCCCCGACTCTCGTGGCCTTAAACCGGATAAATCCGGTCTTGTTCATGGTAGCGGCGATCAACGTATCTCCCGCCTGCTTGTGCACCGGGATACTCTCTCCGGTGATGGCGGCCTCATCGATGCTGGTACTTCCCTCCAGAATAAAACCGTCCACCGGCACGCTGGCTCCCGGCCGGACGACGACAATATCGCCTGCCTGCACCTGCTCCACCGGAATCTCCATCTCCTGACCATTGCGCTCCACCACGGCGGTCTTCGGCGCCAGGTCCATCAATCTGGTGATAGCCTCGCTGGTCTTGCCCTTGGAACGGGTCTCCAGATACTTGCCCACGGTAATCAGCGCCAGAATCATAGCCGCCGACTCAAAATACAGATCATGGTAGTACCGATGCACCAGCGCCATATCTCCCTGTCCCAGACCGTAACTCATGCGGTAGATGGCAAAGATGCCGTAGACGAGAGACGCCGAGGAGCCGATGGCGATCAGGCTGTCCATGTTCGGAGACAGGTGAAACAAGGTCTGATACCCCTTGATATAATACTTCCGGTTGACGAGAATCACCGGCACACAAAGCAGAAACTGCGTGAATGCAAAGCTGACCGCATTCTCCACACCGGAGAGGAAATACGGCAGCGGCAGCCCGATCATGTGCCCCATGGACACGTACATAAGCGGAATCAGAAAACCAAAAGATACCCAGAGACGGAACTTCATCTCTGCAAGCTGCTCTTCCATGATATGATTCGCGCCGCCCGCCGCACGGGAGCCCTCTGCGGCAACTGCTTTCGCCGCCCCGGCAGACGCGGTTCCCACCGCCGTATGGCTTCCCTTCGGCGCGGCCCCGTAACCCGCCTTCACCACCGCATCGATGATCTGCTGCTCGGACAGCGCCGCCTCGTCATACTCCACCTGCATACTGTTGGTGAGCAGGTTCACCGTCACCTTATCCGTACCGGGCAGCTTCGCGACACATTTCTCCACCCGCGCAGAGCAGGCGGAACAGGTCATGCCCGTCACGTCAAAATTCTCTTTCAAATCAATCACCTCTATTTCAAAATCTTACCCAGCATGGACACCATCTCGTCAATCTTGTCATCCCTCTCCTCCTGTGTCCTGGCATTGGCCACACAGTTCTTAAGATGCGCCGTGAGAATCTCCTTATTCACCTTATTTAAGATGGCCTCCGTGGCCATGAGCTGCTGGGATATATCAATACAGTACCGGTCTTCCTCCACCATCCGGATGATGCCGTCCATCTGCCCCCGGGCAGTCTTGAGGAGCCGGAGCGTCTTACCCTTATCCGCCTGCAAACGAGTCCCTCCCTTCTGATGAACATCCTTGTCGTATACACCCCCCTGGGGTGTGGTAATTATAGTTGCATTATAGGATGGTTATCCTATTCTGTCAACAGGATTTAAGAAAACTCCCTTTATTTTTCTGCCCCATCTGCTAAACAGATAGTTTATTTTAAAAAAATATAATTTTTTCAAAAAATGTGTCACACTTTACCCTGTTTTTCGGTTATATATTATAGAGGGGTTGTTGTGACAGGCTGTCATTCCTGTCACAACGCTGTTTCATCCCTCCACACGATTCGAATCATAAAGGAGCTCTAACGATAAATTATCTACAATTACTGAATACACAGAAAGAAAAAGATCTCTTTGTATCGCTCTACGAAATGTATTCGCAGCCTCTGTACCGCGCGGCTCTCTCCATCTTAAAGGACAACGCCGCCGCAGAGGATATGGTACATGAAACTTTTCTGACACTCATCAACTACATAGACCGGGTCAAAGACAAAGACTCGGTAAGGACCTGGAATTACCTGCTGGCCATTCTGCGTCATCTCTGTTTTGACGCACATACGGAAAGAAAAACAGAACTGCCCCATGATATGGAGACAGACTTCGCATGGACTGTCTCAGACATCGATATTGAAAAGGACTACATAGGGCAGGAACTGGGAGAACTCCTCCAGGAACTCATCCTGGAGCTGGACTACCCACATCAGGACGTCCTCTTTCTGCAATATTATTACGACATGAACAGCAGAGAAATCGGAGAGGTCCTGCATCTGAAACCGGAAAATGTCCGCCAGATCGCCCGGCGGGCCAGAGAACAGCTCAAAAAGAAACTGGCCGAAAGGGGGTACAGATAAATGAGCAGAGAACTACTTACTGACGATATCCTGCGGCAGGCCGTCTGTATGGCCGCCGAAAAACGATACCGGGACGCCATGGAAGACGCCCGACTCCACCCGCATACTTTCCGCCCGGAATTCCACAAAAAGATGCGGAGACTTCTGAAAAGACACGCTCTGTCCGCCAGACATCCGGGCGCCGGACGCATCGACCGAAACAGCAGCCAGGACGACTCTTTCCTGTTGCAGCTGCGCGCCCGCAGACCAAAGGCCGGTTCCTTCCGCCTGCGCCGCCGCTATCTCGCCGTCGCCGCTCTCCTCATGGTCTTTGCCTCCGTCGCGGCCCTTGCCAGCAAGACCGTAAGGAATGGCCTTGCGCAGCTGCGCCTCCAGTTCTTCCCTGACAATGTCACCATCGAGGCAGCACCGGAGCCCGCCACCGAACAGGCCGCCAACGGACAGACAGGCCCCACCGCCACAAAAAAATTCCATGCGTATAAATGGAAGGAAGTGCCGGAGGGGTATTATATAACACTGGAAGAAGAAAATTCAGAATTTGGATATTATATTATAGATTTTGAAAATGATTCCAAAAGCTTTATACATTATGTGCAGAATGACGCTTTAGCATACACAAGTTATATTACTTATGATGACAAAGAAGGATATCAACGCAAAATCCATTTAGGAGGAATTCAAGCATACTCTATTTCTGATGGTAGACGAAATACTATTTTTTATGAAAAAGACGGCTATCTATTTGAATTTATGTCTAATCAGCCAGAAGAAATAATCATCGATTACATCAATATATCCGGAATATTAGATTATGAATATGAAAATA
>DXEQ01000012.1 GCA_019114885.1 Candidatus Anaerobutyricum stercoripullorum | reverse complement strand
GGAGGTTTCTATGAGTGTCCAATTGCTTGATAAAACGAGAAAAATTAATAAACTGCTGCACAATAACAACTCTCACAAAGTAGTATTCAACGACATCTGCGAGGTGCTCAGCGACATCCTTGATTCCAACGTGCTTGTCATCAGCAAGAAGGGAAAGGTTCTGGGCATTAAGGACCGGCCGGATATTGAGACGATCAATGAACTGATCAATAACGAGGTAGGAGAGTATATCGATCCATTGCTCAATGAGCGACTCCTCGGAGTTTTATCGACAAAAGAGAATGTGAATCTTGAGACGCTGGGATTTGAATTATCTGACATTTCCGAGTATCAGGCAATTATCACTCCGATCGATATTGCCGGGGAGAGACTGGGAACCGTTTTCATGTATCGGAAAGAGAAACATTATGAGATCGACGATATCATTCTGATCGAATACGGCACTACGGTGGTCGGTCTTGAGATGATGCGTTCTGTCAATGAGGAGAATGCGGAGGAGACCAGGAAGGTGTCCATCGTCAAGTCAGCGATCTCCACGCTGTCCTTCTCAGAACTGGAGGCCATCCAGCACATATTTGATGAGCTGGACGGAGAAGAGGGGATTCTTGTGGCCAGCAAGATTGCTGACAGAGTGGGAATCACAAGGTCCGTCATCGTGAACGCCCTTCGGAAGTTTGAGAGCGCGGGAGTGATTGAGTCCCGTTCCTCCGGTATGAAGGGAACCTATATCAAAGTGCTGAATGATGTTGTGTTTGATGAACTGAAGAAAATGAAACATTAGATAAGACTACGATAGGATGAAGGAGTAACACCATGTCGGATAATTATAAGATAACCCAGTATTCAGTCAATACGATTTTAGGCTATGTGGAGAATGCGCAGATCGCCATTCCGGAGATTCAGAGGCCCTTTGTCTGGAAAGGCCAGGAGGTCAGGGATCTGATCGACTCTCTTTATGAAGGATATCCCATCGGATATCTCATAGTATGGCAGAATTCTCAGGTCCGGATCCGGGGCTTCGGGAAAGGCGGCACGAAAAAGATACTGATTGACGGTCAGCAGAGAGTCACGGCGCTCATGGCGGCCCTGCTCGGAAAAAAGGTGCTGGACGCCCAGTACAGATCACACCGGATTAGAATCGCGTTTTTCCCGCTGGCGCAGCCGGGAGAGGAAAAGTTTGCGGTCAATGACGGTACTTACGAGGACAAACCGGGATGGATTCCGGATATCTCTGTTCTGTTCCGCAGGGATTTCTCTTTCCGCAAGTTTGAAAAAGAATATAAAGACAGGAATCCGGAACTGGATACCTCCAGACTGGAGGGAGCCATCGACCAGCTGAAAGGGATTGTCAAGCATCAGGTCGGTGTGATCGAACTTTCCTTCCTGCTGGATATCGATGTGGTGTCCGAGATCTTTATCCGGATCAATCTGCAGGGCAAGCCTCTCAACCAGGAGGATTTTGCCATGTCAAAGATATCGGTCAACGAGCAGTATGACGGAGATCTGATCCGCAACTGCATTGATTATTTCTGTCACCTGATCAAGGAACCGTCCTTCATGTCGATCCTTGCTCAGAATGAGACAGAATTCATGGAGACGGAATACGGGAAGCTCCTCGGCTGGCTTGGGCAGGGAGAAGAGTTCCTCTATGTGCCTTCCTATGCGGACGTCCTCAAGGTGGTGCTGATCGCGGGATTCGGGAAGAGCAAGATCGGCGATCTGGTGAACCTGCTGTCCGGCAAGGTGTCCGGCAGAGGAGAGATATCCAAAAAGCTGGCGGAAGAGTCCTTTGCGATTCTGGGCGCCGGAGTGAAGGCTTTTGTCCGCGAGGATAATTACAGAGGATTTATGCGGGCGCTTGCCCGTGCGGGTTATTCCTGTGAGCGGCTGGTCTACTCCCAGGCAGTGCTCAATTACTGCTATGCCATGTATCTGCTCATGGACATGGCAGGAGTCCCTTCGGAGAAAAAAGACAGTCTGATCGGCAGATGGATGACCATGTGTCTGATCACCGGTCATTATCAGAGCGCGCCGGATACCGTGGTCATGCGTGATTATAAGGAGATCAGAGAGGCGGGCATGGAGGGTTATCTGCGCCAGATTGAAGAACTGCGGCTGAACGATACATTTTTTGAATCCGTACTGCCGGAGAAGTTCGCTTCCACCACGGCCCGCACGGCGCAGTATCTGGCTTATCTGGCGGCACAGACAGCCGATGGCACGCAGTCTCTCTACAGCCGCAGCGAGACCACGGGCGGACTCTACGCCGCCAAAGCGGAGGCGTACCAGATTCTCCCGAAGGCTTATCTGGAACGGTGCGGATTCAAGACAAGAGAGACTTACGGACAGGTGGCGAACATCACCTATATTTCCAGAGAGGTGCGGGGAATCGTCAGAAGAAAGTCTCCGGCCGATTACCGGGAAGACCTTCTTGCGCACCTGTCGGAGGAAGAGATCGCCTCGTCCCTTGCCGCCAATGATATTCCGGAGGACATTTTCCTGGCTGACGCTGACAATGTGCCGCAGATCCTCGCGTTAAGACGCAAAAAGATGGCACAGAGAATCCGGAAGCATTACGAATCATTATAAGCGGGATTGCAGCAATGCGGATGATACATATATTATAAAATGTACGTTACTGGTCGCCGCGCAAACAGTAACAAATGTACGGAAAATGGGCTGGCAGTGTGAAAAATTTCTTGCCAACCCATTTTTTCTATGATATACTACCTTCGGTAAAAAGTGACCATCAGGCTGCGGTTTGCGCAGTCGGATAAAACACACGTCGTCGGATTCTGTCGGTCGGTGTGCCTGGGCTGTCTCGCTTTTGCGTGGAGTCTTGCAGGTGGCTGAGGAATATGAAGACGACGGAAGACAAACAAAAAAGGAGAATTGACATGAGTGTAATTTCAATGAAACAGTTACTCGAGGCCGGTGTTCATTTCGGACATCAGACAAGAAGATGGAACCCTAAAATGGCTCCGTACATTTACACAGAGCGTAACGGCATCTACATCATCGACTTACAGAAGTCTGTAGGCAAGGTGGATGAGGCTTACAATGCGATCAGAGACTGTGTTGCTGACGGCGGAAAGATTCTTTTCGTTGGTACAAAGAAACAGGCACAGGATTCCATCAAGAACGAGTCCGAGAGATGCGGAATGTACTACGTAAATCAGAGATGGTTAGGCGGTATGCTCACCAACTTCAAGACAATCCAGAGCCGTGTGGCACGTCTTAAGAAGATCGAGGAGATGGCAGAGGACGGAACCTTCGACGTACTTCCTAAGAAAGAAGTTATCCAGCTCAAGAGAGAGCAGGAGAAGCTTGAGAAGAACTTAGGCGGTATCAAAGAGATGCAGGATATTCCGGATATGATCTTTGTTGTTGACCCGAGAAAAGAAAGAATCTGTATTCAGGAAGCGCACACTCTTGGCATTCCGTTAGTTGGTATCTGTGATACGAACTGTGACCCTGAAGAGTTAGATTACGTTATCCCGGGAAATGACGACGCTATCCGTGCGGTTAAGCTGATCGTTTCCAAGATGGCTGACGCAGTGATCGAAGGCAATCAGGGACAGGATGCAGAGGTTGCGGAAGAAGAAGAGGAAGCTGCAGAGGCAGAAGCATAATTCCCGTGCAGTTTTATACGCCTCAGCCTGCATTCCTGCAGGCCGGGGCCTTTTTGCGCGGCCTGTCTGGCCGCAGCGGGAAGAGCGTGCCGGCAGCTGCGCTTCTTTCTGCGGACACAGCGGAGAGAGGCCCTGTATGTTGACACCATACCATACTTTATCTATTGGAGGAAAATAAAATGGCTATTACAGCAAAACAGGTAAAAGAGTTACGTGAAATGACCGGTGCCGGAATGATGGACTGTAAGAAGGCTCTTACAGCAACAGAAGGCGATTTTGATAAAGCGATCGAGTTCTTAAGAGAGAAAGGTCTTGCTACAGCAGAGAAGAAGGCCGGCAGAATCGCGGCAGAGGGTCTTGTAAAGGTTCTTGTTTCTGAGGACGGACACAAGGCAGTGGCTGTTGAGGTTAACGCTGAGACAGACTTCGTTGCAAAGAATGACAAGTTCCAGGCTTACGTGGGACAGGTTGCAGAGCAGGCTATGGATACAGAGGCTGCTGATCTGGACGCTTTCCTTGCGGAAGAGTGGAAGTTCGACAACACAAAGACTGTAAAAGAGGCTCTGGCAGGACAGATCGCCATCATCGGCGAGAACATGAACATCCGCCGTTTCGAGCAGGTAAAAGAGGACGCAGGTTTCGTGGCTTCCTACACACATATGGGAGGCAAGATCGGCGTATTAGTTGACGTGGTATCCGACGTGGTTAACGACGAGATCAAAGAGATGGCTAAGAACGTCTGCATGCAGGTTGCAGCTCTTAAGCCGAAATACACAAGCAGAGCCGAAGTAGATCAGGATTATCTGGCAAAAGAGGAAGAGATCCTCATGGCAGCTGCAAGAAATGAGAAACCGGACGCCAACGACAAGATCATCAGCGGTATGGTAAAAGGTCGTCTGAACAAAGAGTTAAAAGAGATCTGTCTGCTTGATCAGGTATATGTAAAGGCAGAGGACGGCAAACAGAGCGTAGGCAAATACGTAGAGGAAGTTGCCAAGGCCAACGGCGCAAAGGTTACCATCAAGGGCTTTGTCCGCATGGAAACCGGCGAAGGTATCGAGAAAAAACAGGAGAATTTTGCAGCAGAAGTTGCCGCTCAGATGGGAATGTAATCGCCCGGCATACGCGCGACAAAGATATACAAAAAGAGTCAGGAAAGCGAACTTGTTCGCTGACCTGGCTCTTTTTTTGCGGGAAACTGCGCATTTTGTGTAAAAAAGCTTCCTGAGGATCGCGCTGCGATGGCTTGTTTCAGCGCTCCTCCTTCTCAGATTCCTCTTCCTCCGGAAGCTTTATGCCGCGGGGCGGCACTGCGGTGGAGAAGACAATCTGCGTCTGCGTGTTGCCGTATTGCTGCAGATGTCCGATGAAGGTGTCCAGTTCCATGGTGCTGGGAAAGGCCACCTTGAGCATGATGGAGTACATCCCTGTGACACAGTTGCACTCCAGGACGTTCGGACACTCTGTGACGAAGGGATAGAATTCTCCCTTTTGTTTCGGGTCCAGCGTCAGATTAATGAAGGCGGTGATGTGGTAACCGAGGGTGATCGGGTCCACGGCGGCATGATAGCCGGTGATCACACCGCTTTTCTCCAGTCGTTCAATGCGGGCGGAGACGGCAGGGGAGGAGAGGTAGACCTGCTGTGCCAGATATTTTAGAGGATATCTGGCGTTTTCCTGTAATAATGCTATGATTTTTTTATCAATTTTATCCATAAAATCAACCTCCGGCAGGAATCGTTCCATATATATGGAAGTATCAGATATATAGAGAGATATCAGATACATATGGAAATATCGGATATGAAAAAGGAGTATCCCCGGCAGGGACACTCCTTTGCGTCGTCGATGTTATAAAATATCTGTCTTCATGGACGAAGTCCTCTGCAGATATATGGTACCGCCTGCTGTGAATCAGAATTAGCAGACACCCTGTGCCAGCATAGCGTTGACAACCTTCTCGAAGCCGGCGATATTAGCGCCTGCCACGTAGTCGCCTTCCATGTCGTAACGTTTTGCGGCATCAGAAATGTTATGATAGATATTCTTCATGATATCCTGTAATTTGCCGTCCACATCTTCGAAGCTCCAGCTTAATCTCTCGCTGTTCTGGGACATCTCAAGAGCGGATACTGCCACACCACCGGCATTGGAAGCCTTGCCCGGTACGAAGTATACGCCATTCTCCTGGAGATACTTGGTTGCGTCCAGAGTAGTAGGCATGTTAGCGCCCTCGGCAAGAACGATACATCCGTTGGCTGCCAGCTGTTTTGCGTCCTCTAAGAATACTTCGTTCTGTGTCGCGCAAGGAAGGGCAACGTCACATTTGATCTGCCATACGCCGCGGCCTTCATGATATTCGCTGTTCGGGCGATATTTCTTATATTCGGTAAGACGGGCACGGTTCACTTCTTTGATCTCTTTTAATGCTTCAACATCGATGCCTTCCGGATCGTATACCCATCCGGTGGAATCGGAACATGTCACAACTTTAGCGCCCAGCTGCTGTGCTTTCTGGATGGCGTAGATTGCCACATTACCTGCGCCGGATACACAGACAGTCTTGCCTGCCAGGTCCATGCCGTGGTCTTTTAATAACTCTGCTGTGATGTACACAAGGCCGTAACCGGTCGCCTCTGTTCTTGCGAGAGAACCGCCGTAAGTAAGACCCTTACCTGTCAGCACGCCTTCATAGCGGGTGGTCAGTCTCTTGTACTGTCCGAATAAATAACCGATCTCTCTTCCGCCAACACCGATATCGCCGGCAGGTACGTCGCAGTCAGCGCCGATGTGTTTGTGAAGCTCTGTCATAAAGCTCTGGCAGAAAGCCATAACCTCACGGTCGGATTTGCCCTTCGGATCGAAGTCAGAACCACCTTTGCCGCCGCCGATCGGCAGTCCGGTCAGGGAATTCTTGAAGATCTGCTCAAAACCAAGGAACTTGATGATACCCTGATTTACAGAAGGGTGGAAACGTAAACCTCCCTTGTAAGGTCCGATGGCACTGTTGAACTGTACACGAACACCCATGTTTACCTGTACATTTCCTTTATCGTCAACCCACGGAACACGGAACTTGATCATTCTTTCCGGCTCAGTCAGTCTCTCAAGGATGGCTTCTTTCTTGTAGAACTCTTCATTGGCCTCGATCACCGGGCGAAGAGATTCAAAAACCTCTGTGACAGCCTGATGGAACTCCGGTTCGCTTGGATTCTTCTCAATCACTCTTGCGAGTACGTCATCTACGTAAGACATAATAGGTTCCTCCTTAAAATGAATAATATCTTAAATCTGTTTGCCTTTACCGTCCCATATTATACTATATTGTTTTCCCATAATCAATAAAAAGAATGGCAAAATATACATTTTTTCTTAAAAAAATTTCATAACTATGCATAAAAACTCTGTTTTTTCAGGGGAAAAAGAGAAAAAATGTAGTTTTTTAAATTAAGTCCTTCATAATTCCCGGATGAAAACAGTACGGTAACGAAGAGATCAGGAACATTTCGTGTACAAACGGTGAAATAACTGTGAAGTCGGGAAATTGTTCACAAAATTGTCTTAATTGCCGCATAGTATGTTTCCAGAATAAAAAACACAGCCAGAAGCTGTGTGAGGATAATGGAGGATGACTATGATCGAAGTAAAGAATCTGGTAAAAGATTACGGAAATCATCACGCGGTAAAAGACATCAGTTTTACCGTAGACGAGGGGCAGATTGTCGGTCTGCTGGGCCCCAACGGGGCGGGAAAGTCCACGACAATGAACATTATGACCGGATACATTTCTTCCACATCCGGTTCTGTGAAGATCGGGGAATATGACATGCTGGAGCAGTCGCTGCAGGCAAAGAAGCTCATCGGCTATCTCCCGGAACTTCCGCCGCTGTACGAGGAGATGACGGTGGAGGAATATCTGCATTTTGCGGGAAGGCTGAAAGGAATCCGCGCGAAAAAGGACAGAAATGCCGCCGTGCAGGAAGTGGAGGAAGCGGTGAAGATCGAGGATGTGAAAGGGAGACTGATCCGCAATCTTTCCAAAGGATACAAGCAGAGAGTCGGGCTGGCGCAGGCGCTTCTCGGTAATCCGCCGGTGCTGATCCTGGATGAGCCGACAGTGGGGCTGGACCCGGGGCAGATTATCGAGATGCGGGAGCTGATCCGCAATCTGGGAAAAAAGCACACGATCATCTTGAGTTCTCACATTTTGTCGGAGGTCAACGCGGTCTGTGATTACGTGCTCATCATTGATCAGGGTAAGCTGGTGGCGGAGGATACGCCGGAGCATCTTTCGGAACATTTCGCCGATAAGAACCGGCTGATCCTGTCTGTGAAGGGGACGAAGGAAGCGGTGGAAGAAGCGCTGGCCGCATCATCTTATCTGGCATCCTACACGATCACAGGAGAGACCGACGGCGTGATCGACGTGACGGCGGAGACCAACACGGGAGAGGACGTCCGTGACGAATTATTCTTCGAATTTGCAGACAAAAAGCTGCCGATCGTCAAGCTGGAGACGGAGACCTTAAGTCTGGAGGAAGTATTTCTGAAGCTGACCGGCAAAGAAGAGGAGGAAGAGTAGTATGAAGGCAGTCTATCTGAAAGAAATGAGATCATATTTTCATTCGGTGTCCGCGTACCTGTTTCTGGCGCTGTTTCTGGCGGTGACCGGCGTGTATTTTTCCGTCATCTGCATGTCTTACGGATATACGGATTACGCGGCCAATATTTATCCCAATATCACGATCATATTTATCGTCATTGTGCCGATTCTGACCATGCGCCTCATGGCGGAGGAAAGGAGGCAGAAGACCGATCAGCTTCTGCTGACCTCGCCGATACGGGTGTCCGGAATCATTCTGGGCAAATATCTGGCGGTGCTTACGCTCATGGCCGCCGCAGTGCTCATCACATTTTGTCAGGCAGCGGTATTGAGTATGTACGGCGACGTCAGCTGGAAGACGGTGCTGACCGGAGGCATCGGGTATTTTCTGCTGGGAGCGAGCCTTTTGGCCATCGGCCTGTTCATCTCGTCCATCACCGACAGTCAGATGATCGCGGCGGGCGTGTCTTTCGGCGTTGTGCTGATCTGTATGCTGCTGCCTAATCTTTCTTCCATCGTTCCGGACAGAGCGAGATATACTTATGTAGTCTGCGGTATTGTCATCGTGCTTCTGGCATGGTTCTTCTTTGAACAGACGAAAAGCTGGAAAGCCGGTCTGCTCACAGCGGTGATCGGAGCGGCAATTGTGGGAGGAGCCGCTTTCCTGAAACCGGAACTTTTTGACAACGGCCTGTCAAAGATCATCGACTGGTTCTCCGTGGTAGACCGGTTCAATGATTTCTGTTCCGGCATATTAAATACGTCATCCATTGTCTACTATCTGTCATTTATCGCAGTATTTTTATTTCTTTCCGTGCAGACGATGGAAAAAAGAAGATGGAATTAGGAGGGGCCGCATATGAATAAGAAGATATGGAAAGATCATCCGTTCAAAAAAATGAAAAAAAGCAGAGTGTTTAAAAACCGGCATTTTAAAAAGGGACTGTTCTCCGCCATGGCAGTGGTGCTCGTTATCATCCTTGCCGTGGGAGCAAATGTACTGGTCACCTGGAAAGATTACAGTGTGGACGTGACGGCCAATCAGCTCTATACCCTGTCCGATCAGACGGAGAGTATCGTGAAAGGTCTGGATCAGGATGTGACATTTTATGTGATCAACAATGAATCCGATGTGAACGGAGCCTACAAAAAAATATTTAACCAGTATAAAAAACTGTCGTCTCACATCAAAATAGAATACAGGGACCCGGAACTGTACCCGAACTTTACCAAAGATTATGTGGATGATTCGGAAGAAGTCAGCAGCGACAGCGTGATCGTGGTCTGCGGAGAGAAGAATCGGTATGTCTCTTCCAATGATTTTGTCTCTTACAGCTATGATAGCGGATATTCCTACTCGGCGGACTCTCTCCAGGTGGAAAAGCTCCTGACGGAGGCCATCAATTATGTGGTATCTGACAGTACGCCGGTGATCTATACTTTAAGCGGACACTCGGAACAGGATCTC
The DNA here is from genome assembly GCA_019114885.1 of Candidatus Anaerobutyricum stercoripullorum. Lineage (GTDB taxonomy): Bacteria > Bacillota > Clostridia > Lachnospirales > Lachnospiraceae > Anaerobutyricum > Anaerobutyricum stercoripullorum. The sequence goes on along the minus strand of DXEQ01000012.1, from coordinate 1,970 downwards.
TCCTCCGACGTGATCAGCAGCTTTGAAGGAGATAACTATTCCGTGGAGACGCTCAATCTGCTTTCCACCGGCAGTGTGCCGGAAGACTGCGCCATCCTGCTGATCAACGGCGCGAAGACGGATCTCACTGAGGATGAGAAAGCACAGATTGAGACTTATATGGAAAACGGCGGGAAAATGTATGTGTTCCTGGACGCCAGCGTGGACGATCTGCCGCAGCTGTATTCCCTTCTGAAAGAATACAACATCGGCGTGGAAAAGGGCGTTGTGGTGGAGACGGACAGCAATATGTATACCCAGTATCCGATCTATCTCCTGCCGGAGATTGAATACTCCGATGTGACAGAAGCGCAGTATGACAGCAATGTATACATCCTGGCGCCTAGCGCCAAGGGCCTGACCGATCTGACGCCGGAGGAGACGGAAGACGCGGACAGCAGCGAGACAGCGGAGGGCGCGGATGCCAGCGAGACAGCGGAGGATGCGGATGCCAGCGAAGAGGAGCCCTCCTATACGGTGACATCCCTCCTTGCCACCAGCGACGGCGCCTACTCCAAGGTGGATACCAGCAGTTCCACCATTGAGAAAGAGGACGGCGACATTGACGGACCATTCTCCATTGCCATGGCAGTCTCCGACGACAACGGAGGCCGGATGATCGTCACCGGCTGCAGCAATATGCTGGAGGCTTCCATCGATTACGCGGTGGGCGGCGCCAACACGGACTTTGTGTTAAATGGCGTCAACTACCTGAGCAATCAGGAAGACAAGATCTCCATCCGCGCCAAAGACCTGTCCACAGACACCGCCATCGTGCCGGCTTTCAGCCAGAAAGTGACGCTGATCTTCACCGTCTTTGTTCTGCCGGCAGTCCTCCTTCTGTTCGGTATCGTGACAGCGGTGCGCAGACGGAGGTTATAGATGTAACGATGATGCGAAGACGCAGGTTATCATCGTAACAATGGTGTACAGACGCAGGTCATCATCATAGCAATGGTGCGCAGACAGAAGTTATGATCGTGACATCGCTGCCCGGAAGCATCTGTTAAAAATTATGAGGAATCCGGCAATCGCAGAATCAGGCGATCGGGATAAACTCCGGCTGCTGGTTCCGGTACAGGGCGTAATGGGTGAATCCGGCTTCCGCGAGAATCTCCGGGAGCCGGTCAAAAGCGTAAGTCATGTCTGCCGGGCGGTGGGCGTCGCTGCCGATGGTGATGATCTCGCCGCCTAAGGCGCGGTAGCGTTTCAGAATCTCCATGTGCGGGTTCGGCCATGGCAGACCGTGCTTTAATCCGGCCGTGTTGACTTCCAGCCCCTTTCCGTGATCGATGAGATAGATAAGGATCGCGTCCAGTATGTCTGCGTATTCTTCATAGTGGAATTCCGGGCGGGGCGCCGGGATGTAACGGCAGATGTAATCAAGATGCCCGGCGGTCTGAAAATACGGGAAGGCGATGAGGTTATCCAGGATACTCTCAAAATACCGCCGGATGCCTTCCTCAGGAGTGTGGGTTTCAAAAAAGACCTTCTCGTAAGGGTCCACGCCGTCCACCAGATGGCAGGAATTGATGATGAAGTCGTAGCGCCCGCCAATCTTTGTATAGAGATCGAACAGAGGACCGCCGGACTGTTTCTGCACGCCCAGCTCAATGCCGTGGAGCAGTTCGATCTGCGGGGCATACTTCTTCTTTAAAGAAAGAAATGTCCGGTAATAGGCGTCAAAATCCAGCTGAAAATCCAGACCGGACTCGGTCACAGGAAAGTCGGGATCGTAGTGTTCCGTGAAACAGAGGGTGGAAAGACCGCGCCGTATTCCCTCTTTTACCATATCTTCCATAGGAGAGTCAGAGTCCGAAGAGAAAAAACTGTGCAAATGTGTGTCGCTGATCAGCATAAACATGCTCCTTTCGTGTAGGTTATTTATGAATAATATCCGATTGGTCTGGTTACCATATAATAATAGCATA
>DXEQ01000127.1 GCA_019114885.1 Candidatus Anaerobutyricum stercoripullorum | reverse complement strand
CTTATGCGGAGAACTGTGAGTTTAACCGCGTGGAGATGGGAGATACAAAGATTGGTGTGATCACTTCCTCTACCAGCTATCAGTATGTCAAGGAAGTGTTTGGAGAGAATGCCTGTATCCTGAAGCTTGGTATGGTTAATCCGCTGCCGGAGAAGCTGATTCTTGATTTTGCTTCCAAAGTAGATAAGCTTGTAATCGTGGAGGAGCTGGACCCAATCATCGAGAATCACTGCAAGGAGCTGGGTCTGACTGTGACCGGCAAGGACGTGCTTCCGATGGAGGGCGAGTTTTCTCAGAATCTGATCGCGGAGAAGCTGGGTGTGCCTGTACCGGCCCACAAGAATCTGGGCGAGGCGCTTCCGGGAAGGCCTCCTGTGATGTGCGCGGGCTGTCCGCACCGTGGTATGTTCTTTACACTTGCAAAGAATAAATGTACAGTACTCGGAGATATCGGTTGTTATACTCTGGGTGCGGTGGCTCCTCTCGGAGCTATGGAGATGACGCTTTGTATGGGTGCTTCCATCAGTGCGATCCACGGATTCAATAAGGCGCTGGGCAAGGAGAGCGAAGGAAAGACAGTTGCGGTCATCGGTGATTCCACCTTCATGCATTCCGGTATGACCGGTCTTGCCAATATCGCCTATAATCAGAGCAATTCCACAGTGGTGATTCTGGATAACTCTATCACCGGTATGACGGGACATCAGCAGAACCCGACCACCGGATATAATATCAAGGGTGACCCGGCAGGTAAGATTGATCTGGAGAGCCTGTGCAGATCCATGGGCTTCAACCGGGTGGTTGTTGTGGATCCATATGATCTGGATGCCTGTGATAAGGCTGTGAAGGAAGAACTGGCAGCGGATGAGCCGTCGGTGATCATCAGCCGCCGTCCGTGTGCGCTCCTTAAGTATGTGAAGCATAATCCTCCTCTGAAAGTGGAAGAGAAGAACTGTATCGGCTGTAAATCCTGTATGCGTCTGGGCTGTCCGGCCATCAGCATCAAAAACGGAAAGGCTGTCATTGACGAGACCTTATGCGTGGGATGCGGCGTCTGTCAGCAGTTATGTAAGTTTGATGCATTACAGTCATAGGAGGGTGTGAAATGACGAAAAATATCATGATTGTCGGAGTGGGCGGACAGGGTTCCCTGCTTGCCAGCAAGCTCCTGGGACATTTATTATTAACAGAAGGATATGACGTGAAGGTTTCTGAGGTTCACGGTATGAGCCAGAGAGGCGGAAGCGTTGTTACATATGTACGGTTTGGAGATAAGGTGTATTCTCCGATCATTGATAAAGGGGAGGCGGACTTCATCGTTTCCTTTGAGAAGCTGGAAGCAGCCCGCTACGTGGAGTATTTAAGAGAAGGCGGACGGATTGTGACCAACACACAGGAGATCGATCCGATGCCGGTCATCACGGGAGCGGCAGAGTATCCGGAGAATCTGGTGGAGAAGATGGAGTCTCTCGGCATCAACGTGGATGCCATGGATTGTCTGTCGCTGGCCAACGAGGCCGGATCTTCCAAGGCGGTCAACATCGTGCTCATGGGACGTCTGTCCAGATATTTTGACATGCCGGTGGAGAAATGGCAGCAGGCCATCCGGGAGTGTGTGCCGGAGAAATTTATCGATCTTAACTTAAAAGCGTTCGCTCTGGGACGCGGCGAGAACTAAGAATCAGAAGATGCAGCAGGCAGCATGGGGAGGACATCGCAGGGATATGCATTTTCAGATAAAGGTATCAGAGTATACCTGCAGATAAACTATATTAACATGTTAGGAGTAGTAACAAAGATGAAAAGATATTATCAGCCGGAAATTGAGACCATGCCTGTGGAGCAGATCAAGGCTCTGCAGAGTGAGAGACTGGTAGAACAGGTAAAGTATGTATATGACCACGTGGAGTTTTATCGTAACCGTATGGATGAAGCGGGCGTGAAACCGGAAGACATTCACGGCATTGAAGATCTGCACAAGCTTCCTTTTATCACAAAGGATGACCTTCGCGATCAGTACCCATATGGATTGCTGGGTGTGCCGCTCAAAGACTGTGTCCGTATTCAGTCCACCAGTGGTACGACAGGACGCCGCGTTGTGGCATTCTATACGCAGGAAGATATTGATATCTGGGATGAGTGCTGCGCGAGAGCGATCGTTGCTGCCGGCGGAACGGAAGACGATGTGTGTCATGTCTGCTATGGATACGGTCTGTTTACCGGCGGTCCTGGATTAAATGGCGGTTCCCATAAAGTGGGCTGTCTGACTCTGCCGATGTCTTCCGGTAACACGGAGCGTCAGCTGCAGTTCATGACAGACTTAGGTTCCACCATCATCTGCTGTACGCCGTCCTATGCGGCCAATCTGGCTGAGTCCATCAATGAGAGAGGACTGAGAGATAAGATCAAGTTAAAAGCAGGTATCTTCGGCGCGGAGCCGTGGACAGAGGAGATGCGTCATAATATCGAGGAAGCCCTCGGCATCAAGGCGTATGATATCTATGGCCTTACGGAGATCTCCGGACCGGGTGTTTCCTTCGAGTGTGAGGAGCAGGCCGGCATGCACATCCAGGAAGACCATTTCATTCCTGAGATCATCAATCCGGAGACGGGAGAAGTGCTTCCGGAAGGCGAAGTCGGCGAGCTGGTATTTACCTGTATCACAAAGAAGGCGTTCCCGCTGCTTCGTTATCGTACCCGTGACCTCTGCTATCTGACCAGAAAGCCTTGTTCCTGCGGACGTACTCACATCCGTATGCATAAGCCGATGGGCAGAAGCGATGATATGATGGTCATCAAGGGTGTCAACGTATGGCCGTCCCAGATTGAGTCCGTACTTCTCAATCAGGGTTATCAGGCAAACTATCAGATCGTCGTTGACCGTATCGGCAACAACGATACCTGTGAGGTACAGGTAGAGCTGACGCCGGAGATGGCAGCTGCCAACGATGTTCCTGTGGCAAACAGAGAGCAGAAGATCGTCAAAGGTCTGAAATCCATGCTGGGTATCAAGGTTGACGTTAAGGTGGTAGAGCCGAAGACCATCACAAGAAGTGAGGGTAAGGCTGTCCGCGTCATTGATAAGCGTGATCTGTACAAATAAGAAGAAAAGATTCTCTAAAAGAAAGAAGGAGAACAAGATGAGTATACGAATTGGAATCATGGGTTATGGCAATCTGGGAAGAGGAATTGAGTGCGCTATCCGGCAGAATCCGGACATGGAACTGGCCGCTGTCTTTACAAGAAGGGATCCGAAAACAGTATCTGTTTTGACAAAAGGGGCAGCAGTCTGCCATGTCTCCGAGGCAGAGCAGTGGAAAGATAAGATTGATGTGCTGATGCTCTGCGGCGGCAGCGCCACCGATCTGCCGGAGCAGACCCCGGCATACGCGCAGATGTTCAACGTGGTGGACAGTTTTGATACCCACGCGCGGATTCCGGAGCATTATGCCAATGTGGATGCGGCTGCAAAGAAAAGCGGAAAAGTCGGCATCATCTCCGTGGGCTGGGACCCGGGCATGTTTTCACTGAATCGTCTCTATGCCAACGCCATCCTTCCGGAAGGCAAAGATTATACATTCTGGGGTAAGGGCGTCAGCCAGGGACATTCGGACGCAATCCGTCGGGTAGAAGGCGTTAAGGATGCCAAACAGTACACCATTCCGGTGGAAGCGGCTCTGGAAGCGGTGAGAAACGGAGAGAATCCGGAACTTACCACCCGTCAGAAACATACAAGAGAGTGCTTTGTTGTGTTGGAAGAAGGGGCGGACGCGGCGAAGGTCGAGGAAGAGATCAAGACCATGCCGAATTATTTCTCTGACTATGATACGACAGTACATTTCATCAGCCAGGAAAAACTGGACAGAGATCACAGCGGTATTCCACACGGCGGATTTGTGCTCAGAAGTGGAAAAACCGGCTGGGAAGGCGAGCACAGCCATCTCATCGAGTACAGCCTGAAACTGGACTCCAACCCGGAATTTACCTCCAGTGTTCTGGTTGCCTATGCGAGAGCGGCTTATCGTCTCTACAAAGAAGGACAGAGCGGCTGTAAGACAGTTTTTGATATCGCGCCGGCTTACTTAAGCGCAAAGAGTGGTGAGGAGCTCCGGGCGACGATGTTGTAAAACGGGGGAAAACATATGAACAATGTACACATCATGGATCACCCGTTGATTCAACATAAGATTTCCCGCCTGCGGGATAAAAATACCGGAACCAATGAGTTCCGCACCATTGTAGAGGAGATTGCGATTCTGATGGGATATGAGGCGTTTCGGGACCTGCCTCTGCAGGATATCGAGGTGGAGACGCCCATTGAAAGCTGTATGACGCCGGTGATCGCCGGAAGAAAGCTGGCGGTGGTCCCGGTGCTTCGCGCGGGTCTTGGCATGGTGGGAGGCATCACTACTCTGGTGCCTTCCGCAAAAATCGGTCACATCGGGCTTTACCGTGATCCGGTGACCCATGAACCGCATGAGTATTACTGCAAGCTTCCGGAAGCCATAGAGGAACGCCTGGTCGTCATGGTGGATCCGATGCTGGCCACCGGAGGCTCCGCCATCGCTGCCGTAGACTTTATCAAGCAGCGTGGCGGCAAAAATATCAAATGTCTCTTTATCATCGCCGCGCCGGAAGGGCTTCGCGCATTGCAGGAAGCCCACCCGGACGTGGAGATTTATATCGGACATCTGGACAGAGAGCTCAATGAAGCGGCTTACATCTGTCCGGGGCTGGGCGATGCCGGAGACCGGATTTTTGGAACGGAATAATTCAAAAAAAGTACAAAAAACTGCTGTAAAACAAGTGTCTTGCAGAATACAGAATCGAATGACGTTTGTATGATGTAAGAACATAATGTTTTACAGCAGTTTTATCGGTGATTCAGATTCAACGGAAGGCATCTTTTCCCAGCAGCGCCACCGCATTTTCTGAGAAAATGTGTTCTTTTTCCGTGTCGGTAAATGACATGGATTTGATACGGCTGATGTAATCAGCCTGATCCTGCCACGGCGAATCCGTCGCAAAAAGGATATGGTCTGTGCCGTGTTTGCGGCAGAGGCGGATGAAATCCTCGTCCGTAAGATTCATTTCCTCGTAAGGCGTCTCGTCGGTGGCAGGATTTTTTGCGATCGGGCCGATGGAAAAGGCGGTATCCAGCCAGACCGGAGCGCCGGCCAGATCCTGCTCTACCTCCTGCCAGCAGTCCCAGTTGCCCATGTGGGCCAGGACGAACTTCTCCGGATGTACTTCGTCGATCACCTTTAAGATATGGGCCACACTGCAGTAATTGCGGTCATAGATGCCGATATCCATCCCCGCGTGGGTCAGCGTGATCAGACCTTCCTCGGAAGCGCAGTCGATGATGCGAAGCATACGAATATCGTCCAGATTTATATTTTGGTAAGCTGGATGAATCTTGATACCGGCGATGTGGTTTTCCCGCAGACGCCGGATTTCTTTTTTGTAGTCCGGATAATCCGGGTGCATGCCGCCAAAAGCGATGATGCCCTGAGACAGAAGAGATTCCCTGTGCTGTATCATGGAGCTGTTGATCTTCTCCACCTGCTCCGGGCTGGTCATGACCGGGAGGTTTACAGAATAATCTGCCCCGGCAAGGGCCATGGAGGCGGTGAGGCCTTCCATGGAACCGTCGGTATATGCCCGGATATGAGCGGCCATGCCCAGCTTTCGGACTACCTTTGAAGAGATCTTTCCCGGAAATGTATGGGTATGAAAATCAATGATCATGGCAGCCTCTCCTAGCGATAGGACTTCGCCAGTTTCTCGAACGCGTCAAGAGAACGTTTTACCATCTCGGTCTGTACGCAGTAGGAGATACGGGTGTGACCCGGACAGCCGAAGCCGACGCCAGGCACGATCAGCAGGTTATATTCCTTTGCGCGCTCACAGAAGGCCACATCGTCCTCCTCCAGCGTCCGTGGGAACATGTAGAAGGTTCCGCCCGGTTCCACCACATGGAAGCCCAGGTCACGGAGTCCCTGCATCAGAATATTTTTGTTTGTCTCATAGACGGAAGTGTCGGCGGTCATATCCGCGCACATGGCGCAGACTCTTTGGAACAGTCCCGGAGCGTTGACATAGCCCAGGGAACGGCCGGCGCCTGCGATAGCAGCGTAGACCAGCTCGTGTTCGTCCATCTCGTCCGGTACCACGATGTATCCCATACGCTCACCCGGAAGGGAGAGAGACTTGGACCAGGAGTAGCATACCAGCGTATTTTTATAGTATTTTGGTACATAAGGAACAACGGTGCCGCCGAACACGATCTCGCGGTATGGCTCGTCCGTGATCAGATAGATCGGGTGACCGTACTGCGCGGATTTGGCTGTCAGGATGGAAGCAAGCCGCTGAATAGTCTCCTCAGAATAGACAGCCCCGCTCGGGTTGTTCGGGGAGTTGATGATCACAGCCTTGGTGTTGGCGTTCAGTGCTGCCTCAAAAGCTTCAAAATTAATCTGGAAGGCTTCGATATCGGCAGGGATCAGGGTCATGGATGCGCCGGCTCCCTCAATAAATACCTTGTATTCCGGGAAATAAGGAGCGAATACGACAACCTCATCCCCAGGGTTGCACAGACCGTTCAGACAACAGCACAGGGCGGCTGCGGCGCCCACGGTCACATACAGGTTGTCCGGACCAAAGGAGGTGCCGAAACGGGAATTGATGGAGTCGGAGATCATCTGGCGGACGCCGGCGTCTCCCTGCGCGCTGGTGTATCCGTGCAGGATGACAGGATCCACCTCGTTGAGCAGGCGGATTGCGGTCTCGTTGACATCGTCCGGAGCAGGGACGCTCGGGTTGCCGATGGAGAAATCAAAAACGTTCTCCGCGCCAATCTCGGCGGCGCGCTGTTTGCCGAATTCAAAAAGTTCACGGATGACGGAACGCTGGGTTCCCAGTCCGACCATTCTTTCATTTAACATAGGAATACCTCTTTTCTAAAATAGGATACGTACGGCATGAATCTGACCTCAACAGGCATTGCCGCGGACGTTCATAAATAGTATGATAGTAGAAAATGTGTCATCTGTCAACGAAACACAGCGTGAAACTGCCGGCTTCAAAACCCCGGGATAGCGTTTTTGTTCCGGGCGCCTTAGCCGGCTGCCACCCGCCGCCAATCTGTCGGCAAAAGGGAAGGCTGTGGTTGACTTTTTTCACACGATATGTTATTTTATCATGGATGAAATACTTTAGCAAATAAAATTGAAAAAGTATTAAAATTTTAAAGCGATAGTTTGCGATGCGTGGTAGAACTATTATAACGTAAAGCGATAGTTCGGCCGTGAGGTGCATGGCGCGGCTATCAGAATTAAAGTGATAAAATTAAAGTGATAAAGAGGGAAAGAATATGCCTGTTACAGATTTACTGGAACGGAATCATAAGCTCTATGGTGATGAGGTGGCGCTGGTGGAGCTGAATCCGACAATGAAAGATACAAGAAAGGCCACCTGGAAAGAATACGATCTGGTACAGCAGACATCTGCCATGCCTTATCGCAGGGAGATTACATGGAGCATCTTTGATGAGAAGGCCAACCGTGTGGCAAATATGCTTTTAAGCCGCGGTATCCAGAAGGGGGACCGTGTGGCGATCCTCATGTTTAACTGTCTGGAATGGCTGCCGATCTACTTCGGTATCCTCAAGACGGGAGCCATCGCGGTGCCGTTTAATTTCCGCTTTTCCGCGGACGAGATTCAGTACTGCGCGGATCTGGCGGAGGTACACGTCCTGTTTTTCGGACCGGAGTTTATCGGACGAATCGAGTCCATCGAGGAGAAGCTCAGCCGGGGACGGCTGCTCATTTACGTGGGCGACGGTTGTCCGACCTTTGCGGAGAGTTACATGGAACTGGTGGCGGACTGCTCCAGCCAGCCTCCACTCGTTCGTCTGGAGGAGGACGATGACGCTGCCATCTACTTTTCTTCAGGCACTACCGGATTTCCGAAGGCCATCTTACATAATCACGAGAGCCTGTCGCAGGCGGCGCAGATGGAGCAGAAGCACCATGAGACCAGCCGGGATGACGTATTCTTATGTATCCCGCCGCTGTATCATACCGGCGCTAAGTTCCACTGGATGGGAAGCTTATATGCCGGCAGCAGGGCGGTCCTGTTAAAGGGAACCTCTCCGGAGATCATCCTGGACGCCGTGTCCAAAGAGCACTGTACCATCGTATGGCTGCTGGTGCCATGGGCACAGGATATCCTGGATTGTCTGGACAGAGGAGAGCTGAAGCTTTCGGATTACGAGCTGGATCAGTGGAGACTGATGCACATCGGCGCGCAGCCGGTGCCGCCGTCTCTGATCAAGCACTGGAAAGAATACTTCCCGAATCATAAATACGACACGAACTATGGCCTGTCCGAATCGACGGGTCCGGGCTGTGTACATCTGGGGATGGACAATATCCACAAGGTGGGAGCCATCGGTGTGCCGGGTTACCGCTGGCAGTGTAAGATCGTGGATGAGAACGGAGAGACGGTTCCGCAGGGTGGCGTAGGCGAGCTCTGTGTGAAGGGGCCGGGTCTCATGACCTGCTACTATAACGATCCGGAGGCCACGGCGCAGACATTGCGGGACGGCTGGCTGTTTACCGGAGATATGGCCATGCAGGATGAGGACGGCTTTTATTTCCTCGTTGACCGCAAGAAGGACGTGATCGTCAGCGGCGGCGAGAACATTTACCCGGTACAGATCGAGAATTTCTTAAGCGCTTATGACAAGGTCAAGGACGTGGCGGTCATTGGACTGCCGGATAAGCGTCTCGGTGAGATCACCGGCGCGATCATCTCCATCAAGGACGGCATGGAATGTACCGAAGAGGAGATTGAAGAATACTGCCATGAACTTCCAAGATATAAGAGACCGAAGAAGATCATCTTTGCCGATGTGCCGAGAAATGCCACCGGTAAGATTGAGAAACCGGCACTCCGCAAGAAATACGGCGCGGAGCATCTGGTGGCACAGCAGAACAGGGGATAAGATATGAATATAAGATTATTTCCTACTCTCAGACAGTATAAGATGGAATATCTGGCGAAGGACCTGTTTTCCGGCGTGATCATCGCCGCGGTGTCCATACCGATTTCCATGGGATATGCACAGATCGCGGGACTTCCCGCGGTCTTTGGTCTTTACGGGTCGGTGCTGCCCATCCTGCTGTTTTCGATGTTTTCCACCTCGAAGCAGTTTATTTTTGGCGTGGATGCGGCTCCGGCGGCGATCGTGGGCGGGGCGCTTGCCACTCTGGGAATTGCGGGAGAGAGCAGCGCCGCCATGCAGTATGTGCCTATGATCGCTTTGTTTGCGGGATTGTGGCTGCTGCTGTTTTACTTTCTCCACGCGGACCGGATCGTGGATTTTATCTCCACGCCGGTGATGGGAGGCTTTATCAGCGGAATCGCGGTGACGATCATCCTCATGCAGATTCCGAAGATTCTCGGCAGTCCGTCGGGAACGGGAGAGCTTCCGGAATTGTTGCATCATCTGATCGGAGCGCTCAGAAATGTGAACGGGCTGTCCGTGTTCCTGGGCGTGGTTTCTCTGGCGGTTCTGATTCTGGGAAAGAAGCTGATTCCCAAGTTCCCTATGGCAGTGGTGGTCATGGCGGCCGGCGTCCTGCTGACAGTGCTATTTCATGTGCAGGATCACGGTGTGGTCCTGCTTGATCAGGTGGAGACGGGATTGCCGCGACTTTTTCTGCCGGATATCTCACAGGTGGATCTGACCCATGCGGTGGGACGGGGACTGATGGTGGCGGTCGTCATCATGTCAGAGACCCTGCTCAGCGAGAACAACTTTGCGGCAAAGAATGGATATAAGCTTAACGACCGGCAGGAGATTCTGGCCTGCGCGGCAGGTAATCTTGCCTCGGCGGTCGTGGGCTGCTGTCCGGTCAACGGAAGTATATCGCGAACATCCATGAATGAACAGTATGGAGGAAGGACACAGGCGGTATCCATCGTGGCCGGTATTTTTATGGCCGGTATCCTGCTGTGCGCCACCGGTTTTATCGGGTATCTTCCGGTGCCGGTGCTGACAGCCATCGTCATATCCGCGCTGTTAAATGTGGTGGAGGTCCATCTGGCTGTCCGGCTTTTTAAAGTGAGCCGGCAGGAGTTTTTTATCTTTATGACAGCCTGTGTGACCGTACTCCTTCTGGGGACGATCTACGGCGTCATCGTAGGTCTGCTGCTTTCCTTTGTGGCAGTGATCCTGAAAGCCACCAATCCTCCCCGGTATTTCCAGGGGATGATTCCGGGCAGGATGGATTTTTACGCACTGGAAAAGAACCGGTTCGCCTATCCGGTGAAGGATGTCATCATCTACCGGTTCAGCGAGAACCTGTTTTTTGCCAATATCAAGATTCTGCAGGGCGATATCCTGGAAAGGATTCAGGAGGATACCCGGGCGGTGATCCTCGACGCGGGAGCGGTCAACAGTCTGGATATCACGGCGGCGGACGGCCTTGAGAGCCTCGCAAAAAGCCTGCAGAAGAAAAACATCCGGTTCTATATCACCGAACACACAGAAAATGTAAACGAACAGATGCGAAAGCTCGGCATCGGCCATCTGATCGAGGAGGGCATGGTGCGGAGAACGATTCTGGCGGCGCTGCACGATCTGGGCCTTCGGGAGCCGTTTGTGCTGGATATCCCGGAGGGAGAGATGGAGGCGGTCCGGCGGAGTCATCATTATGTTTTGACGCCGGAAGAAGAACATTCTCTCGAAGAGTTTGCCTGGGCTTTCGGCACGGACACGGTGCAGGAGATAGAGAAGTGGGTGCGGGATGTGGTCCATCAGATTCACGGCCTTTCCGATCTGGAAGATCTGTCGGAGGCCGGCCTGGAGGAGAAGCTCACATTCTGGCATTCGCTGGGACCTCTGGATGAGGATGAACTGCTCAGGAGACTGGAGCTGCACATCGATGAATTCCCGCCGGAGGTGAAGGAAAAGAGAGGTCTTGTGATCAGTCTCATAGAGAAAAGGAGACGGGTCCTGCGGGATACGCTGTTGCAGGAACATCCGGGTGTGAAAGAACATCTGGATGAGAGGCGGGCTCAGATGGAAGAGCGACTGAACAGGCAGAATCCGACAGGCATGCGGCGGCTGCGGGAGATCAGCGGCGAAGAGACGCCGCAGCAGGAAGAAGAGAACAGATAAACAGCATATTCCCTGCGGTGATCGCAGAACAGAATACGGGGCAGACAGCCGATAAGATATCCGGCTGCCAGCCCCTTTGGTATATAAAACGGAGAACCCTGCGCAGAGGATTCTCCGTTTTGCTGTGGATAATGATCAGTCCACGATTATGTTCCTGATTATTTGCCCAGCGCCGTCTTGCGCGGCACTACATTTGTCTGATTATAGCAGGAGAAGACTTCTTCCATCCGCTTATCGTCCGGTTTTGGTGTGATAAGACTCACCACCGGTACAATGATCAGACCGGCCAGCATGGCGATGGAGCCGCAGTTGATCGGAGACTGCATGAAGGCAGGAAGGATGGATGGCGCTGCCATATCCACGATCATCAGGCCGCAGCCGAATACAAAGGAAGCCCAGCAGGCGGCCGTTGTGGTCCGCTTCCAGTACAGGGAAAAGAGGTACGGAGCCAGGAAAGCGCCGGCCAGTGCGCCCCAGGAGATGCCCATGAGCTGAGCGATAAAGGTCACGTTGCTCTTATACTGGATGAGAGCCAGTACAGCGGAGATGGCGATGAAGACCACGATGAGTACACGGATGATCAGCACCTGTCTCTCGTCACGCATTTTTTTAAAAAATATGTCCCGGATAAAGTCAATGGTCAGCGTGGAGCTGGACGCGATGACCAGGGAGGAGAGGGTAGACATGGAAGCCGATAATACCAGAATGACCGTGAGAGCTAAGAGAGCCGGGCTCAGATTCTCCAGCATGGTCGGAATGATGGAGTCATATCCGCCGGTGGCAATATCGATCTGGTCGGAGAAAAGCCGTCCGAAGCCGCCCAGGAAGTAGCAGCCGCCCGCCACGATCAGGGCGAAGACGGTGGAGATAAAGGTTCCCTTTTTGATGGATTCCTCATCCCGGATGGCGTAGAACTTCTGTACCATCTGCGGCAGTCCCCAGGTACCAAGAGAGGTGAGGATGACCACAAACATCAGGTTCATCGGTTCCGGTCCGAAGAAGGAAGCAAAGATACCCGGTGTGGTGGAGACGGTCTCATCGGTCACCCTTGCCAGACCGTCCAGCGCTGCCGCCATGCCGCCTTTGCCGTTAATGACAGCGGCCACCACAGCCACGATACCCACCAGCATGATGATGCCCTGGATGAAGTCGTTGATGGCTGTGGCCATGTATCCTCCGGCGATGACGTAGATGCCTGTGAGTACGGCCATGATCACGATGCAGACGGAATAGTCGATGTGAAAAGCCATACCGAACAGACGGGACAGACCGTTGTATAAGGAAGCCGTATACGGAATCAGAAATACGAAGATGATGGCGGAAGCCGCAATCTTTAAAGACGGGCTGTCAAAGCGCTGTCCGAAGAACTGCGGCATGGTGGCGGAGTCCAGATGCTGTGACATGACCCTTGTGCGCCGCCCCAGAATCATCCATGCCAGGAGCGAGCCGAGGATGGCGTTGCCGATGCCGGCCCAGGTGGCTGCGATGCCGAACCGCCAGCCAAACTGCCCGGCGTATCCGATGAAGACAACGGCAGAAAAATAGGAGGTACCGTAGGCGAATGCAGTCAGCCACGGGCCCACGGAGCGGCCTCCCAGGACAAACCCTTTTACGTCAGTTGCATGTTTTCTGCAATAAAATCCAATGCCGATCAGAACGGCAAAGTAAATGATCAGAACGAGTAGTTTCATAATTTCCTCCTTTAGCACTTTAATGGTAAAAACCATAAAAACTTTAACACATGAAATCAAAAAAGTCAATGTTTTTTTGTATATTTTTACCTGTCAGAATGTCTGCTTCACATTTTCAGGAAATCGGTATATTATATATCTTGTCGCATACAATAAAAATAGGGAGAAAACGGAAGTTCCGGGACGGATAAATAGAAAAAATCCGGAAAAAAGACATATCAGAACGGGTTTGGTCATAATATAATAAATATCATAAACAATTGCGACAAAATAAATTTGTATTTAGCTGTCTGGAAAAGTATAATGATGTTATAATCCATTGCAATTTACAGGAGGATGGTATATGTCAAACATTAATGTAGCAATTGCGGATGATAACGAGAGAATCCGTCACAATCTGAAAGATATGGTGTCGAGAGAAAAAGACATGACAATCGTGGGGAGCGCTTCTGACGGCGTGGACGCAGTGTCCATGATCCGGCGGACGCATCCGGATGTGGTGCTTCTTGACATCATCATGCCGAGACTGGACGGACTCGGAGTGTTGGAAGAGATACAGAAAGATGAAAAAATGGACAGGAAACCCGCATTTATCGTGCTGACCGCCATGCAGCGGGAGATGATAACAAAGGAGGCGCTGGATCTTGGGGCCTGGTATGTGATCTTAAAGCCGTTTGACCAGAATGCGCTCGTGAAAAAGATACGTCAGGTAAAAAGTGGAAAGAGGGCCGTGGAAGAAGAAGAGAAACTGATCTCCATGGACAGAAAAAAGACCGAAGAGGACAGGGAGTACCAGCTGGAGGTGATCGTCACCAATATCATTCATGAGATTGGAGTTCCCGCCCACATCAAGGGGTATCAATATCTGCGGGATTCCATAAAAATGGCGGTGGCAGATATGGATATTTTAAATTCCATCACAAAACAGCTGTATCCGACGATTGCCAAGATGCATAAGACAACCCCTTCCCGGGTGGAGCGTGCCATCCGCCACGCCATCGAAGTGGCCTGGAACCGGGGAAAGATGGACACCATTCATGAACTGTTTGGTTACACCATCCAGTCCGGCAAGGGGAAACCGACCAATTCGGAGTTTATCGCGCTCATTTCCGATAAAATCCGGCTGGAATACAAAAACGCCATAAAACTTTAACAAAAATGCAGGAAAAGTTACGGAGGACATCGCATATGAAGACAATCAATATTTTAGTCGCAGACCATTCGGAAGATACGAGAAAAGAACTGACGGATTTTTTTGAAAAGAGGAAAGATATGCAGCTGGTGGACAGTACGGATAACGGGCAGGACGCCTGCCGGGCCATTCGGAGCCTGCAGCCGGATATTGTCCTGCTGGATGTGGTGCTGCCGGTGATGGACGGATTTTCTGTTATGGAGAAGATCAATGCGGACAGGGATCTGCAGCAGCCGCCGGCTTTTATCATTGTCTCTTCCATCGGGAATCAGTCCATGATCGAGTGCGCCTGTCGTCTGGGGGCGGCCTATTACATACTGAAACCTTTCGGCACGGATAATCTGGCAAGGAGAATCCTGCAGATTGCGGCGGCCAGGGAGGACAGCCTGCGCCAGAAAAAAGTGGAGGCGGAGTCCGGCAAAAAGGAGACGGCGGCTCTTTCTGCCGCCGGATACAGGGAGGATACGCTGGAGGCGGACATCACCAACATCATTCGCGAGATCGGGATTCCGGCTCACATCAAAGGATACCAGTATATCCGTGAGGCCATCATGATGACGGTCAACGATATGAATCTGTTAAACTATATCACGAAGCTTCTCTATCCGACCATCGCCAAAAAGTACAAGACGACCTCCAGCAGTGTGGAGAGGGCGATCCGCCATGCCATCGAGGTGGCATGGAACCGCGGACGGATCGATGTGCTGGAAGAGTTGTTCGGTTATACGGTGAGCGCCGGCAAGGGAAAACCGACCAACTCGGAGTTTATCGCGCTGATCGCGGACAAGCTGCGCCTGGAATACCGGATGCACGCGTGATTTATTGACATTTTTTCTGGAAAAATGATTGAAATGCCCTATGTTCTATGTTAAAATGACAAAACATGAGGGAGTAGTCGGCACAGTTTGTGTGGTGAGATCAACATAC
>DXEQ01000126.1 GCA_019114885.1 Candidatus Anaerobutyricum stercoripullorum | reverse complement strand
GAAAAAGGACGAGAGCATCACTGTCTGCGGGGAGCCGAGACTGGCGTTTCTTGTGTCGGCGGGCAATATGGATTCCATGGTCAATCATTATACCTCTGCTAAGAAGAGGAGACATCAGGATGCCTACACGCCGGGCGGCGGTTTTTCCAGAAGACCGGACCGGGCGGTGACCGTTTACAGCAATCTTATACGGAAGACCTATAAGAAGACGCCGATTCTGCTGGGCGGTATTGAAGCGTCCCTGCGGCGGCTGGCCCACTACGATTACTGGAGCGACACGGTAAAGCGTTCGGTGCTGCTGGACGCCGGTGCGGATCTTCTGATGTACGGCATGGGAGAGCATTCTGTTCTGGAGATCGCCGAAGCGCTGCAGGCAGGAATCCCGGTGAACGAGATCACTTATGTGCGCGGCACGGTATTTCGCTGCCGCAGCCTGTCGGAGCTTTCCGGAGATTATGAATTACTTCCGTCTTATCCGTCCATACTTCAGTCAAAGGAAGAATATGCCAGAAGCTACTACCGGCAGTACCAGAACACTGACGCCATAACGGCAAAGCGGCTGGTGGAGCCTTATAAAGAAACAGAGTACGTGGTGCAGAATCCGCCGGCGCTGCCTCTTACAACAGAGGAGATGGACGCCGTCTATGATCTGCCGTATCAGCGGACATGGCATCCTTCCTGCGACGCCGAGGGAGGCGTTCCTGCCATTCAGGAAGTGAAGTTTTCCCTGGTCAGCAACCGGGGCTGCTTTGGCGGCTGCAGCTTCTGCGCGCTTACTTTTCATCAGGGCAGACGCGTGCAGGTGCGGAGCCATGCGTCCATTCTCAAGGAAGCGGAGCAGATGACTAAAGACCCGGACTTTAAAGGATATATTCACGATGTGGGCGGACCGACGGCGGATTTCCGTCACCCTGCCTGCAGAAAACAGATAGAAAAAGGCGTGTGCAGTCACCGGCAGTGCCTGTTTCCAAAACCATGCCCGAATCTGGACAGCAGCCACAGGGATTACATTTCCTTATTAAAAAAGCTGCGCCGGCTGCCGGGAGTGAAGAAGGTATTTATCCGCTCCGGTATCCGCTTTGATTATGTGCTGGCAGAAGACGACAAAGACTTTCTGCGGGAGCTGTGCGAATACCATGTAAGCGGACAGCTCAAGGTGGCGCCGGAACATATCAGCGATGCGGTGCTTTCCATGATGGGCAAACCGTCCAACGATGTGTACGAGCGTTTTGTCCGAAGCTACCACGAGATGAACCGGAGACTGGGAAAGAAGCAGTATCTTGTTCCGTATCTGATGTCTTCCCATCCGGGCTCCGGTCTGAAAGAGGCGGTGGAGCTGGCGGAGTATGTCAGGGATCTGGGTTATATGCCGGAGCAGGTGCAGGACTATTACCCGACGCCGGGAACCATTTCCACCTGCATGTATTATACGGGACTTGACCCGCGCACCATGCAGCCAGTGTATGTTCCGAGAACAGCCAGAGAGAAAAAGATGCAGCGTGCGCTCATACAGTACCAAAATCCCGAAAATTATGCTATTGTAAAGGAAGCATTGCTGGCGGCAGGGCGGGAAGACCTGATCGGCTACGGTGAAAAATGTCTGATTCCGCCCCGGCAGGGACACGGCGGCAGACAAACTGCCGGTACCGGCAGAACATTTTCAGTCAGGGAGCGGCAGTCTGTCCCGGGTAACAAAACGGTTAAGGGGAAAGACCGTCACGCAGCTGCTGCCGGTAAACCGGCAAAGAAGAAGAAAACAATCCGTAACGTGCACAAAAAGAAGAAACACGGACAGGGAGGGCGATCATGAAGATTGGGATAATAACCGGGGCTTCTTCCGGTATGGGGAAGGAATTTGTAAAACTGACCATGAGTGAACAGCTGAATCTGGATGAAATCTGGGTGATAGCCAGAAGAAAAGAACGGCTGGAGGCATGGCAGAAACATTATGCGGAGCAGACATTCCGGGTGCTGGCGCTTGATCTGCAGAAAGAGGAGGATATGGAGAGGCTCAGGAAAGAACTGGAAGAGACACAGCCGGAAATCTCTCTCATGATTCACTGTGCCGGTTTTGGAATCATGGGGAGAATTGATGAGATTCCTGCCGAGGAGCAGATGGAGATGGTGGATGTCAACTGCCGCAGTGTGGTGGAGCTTACGACCATGTTTCTGCCGTATATGGAAAAAGGCGGCCGGATGATCTATATGGCGTCCTCGGCGGCATTTCTGCCACAGCCGGGTTTTGCGGTATATTCGGCGACCAAAGCTTTTGTGCTGAGTTTTGTCCGGAGTCTGCGGGCAGAATGCCGGGAAAGCAATCTTGGTATCACTGTTGTCTGCCCGGGCGCGGTGAAAACCGAATTTTTCAAACGGGCGGCGGAACAAAAACATCTGCCGGCTTATAAGAAGATGGTGATGTCAGACCCGAAAAAAGTTGTGAGAAAGGCGTGGAGGGATAATATTGCAGGAAAAGAAATCTCGGTTTATGGAAAACCGATGAAACTGTTCCATACGGCGTCCAAAGTTCTGCCGCATAAAGTATTCCTTCATTTTATGGGAAGACAGAAATGAAAGAAATTATTGTGACTAAAGCGGAGGCCGGGCAGCGATTTGACCGTTATCTGAAAAAATATATGCCGGAAGCAGCTTCCGGTTTTCTCCATAAAATGCTCCGTAAAAAGAATATTAAGCTGAATGGAAACAAGGCGGAGGGAAACGAGAAAATCAGGGAGGGTGATTCCATCCAGATTTATTTTTCGGAAGAGACTCTTGCGAAGTTTACCGGTCGGACCGGAAGAAATGTATCGTCTGTTTCGAAAGATGAGCGGCCTGTCGGGAAAAAGAAGCTGTCCACAGGAAAAAGAGAAGAATCCCTGCGGCAGCAGGTTCATTTGCTGTATGCCACAGAAGATATCCTGATTTTTCATAAGCCGGCGGGGATGCTCACGCAGAAAGCCAGGCCGGAGGACGATTCCCTCAATGATTATCTTCTGGATTACTGCTGGAAGAATGACATTATTAAAGAAGGAACGACTGCTTTTCGTCCATCTGTGGCAAACAGGCTGGACCGGAATACCAGCGGAATTGTTCTCTGCGGCATCACAACGGCGGGTCTTCAGACCATAAGCCGGATGCTCAGGAAGAGGGAACTTGAGAAATATTATCTGTGTATCGTGCAGGG
>DXEQ01000125.1 GCA_019114885.1 Candidatus Anaerobutyricum stercoripullorum | reverse complement strand
TACGGAATCCGGTCTTTTCTCGCCTCTCTGATCTTATAGCCCAGCTTCTCGTTGCGCTCATCCAGTTCCACCCGGATATGTTTTGCTTTCAGCGCGTCCGCGACTTCCCGTCCGTAGTCCATAAATTTATCGGATACCGGAAGAACCCGAACCTGCACCGGAGCGAGCCACAGAGGGAACTTACCCGCAAAATGTTCGATCAGGATACCGATAAACCGCTCGATGGAACCAAAGACCACCCGGTGAATCATGATCGGGCGGTATTTCTGTCCGTTCTCACCGATGTACTCCGCCTCAAACCGCTGCGGCAGCTGGAAATCCAGCTGAATCGTGCCGCATTGCCAGGTTCTTCCGATGGAATCCGTCAGATGGAAGTCCAGCTTCGGTCCGTAGAAAGCGCCGTCTCCCTCATTGACCACATAGTCCATACCCATGTTTTCAATGGCCTTGCGCAGGGCGTCCGTCGCCATCTCCCACTCTTCGTCCGTACCCATGCTGTCCTCCGGTCTTGTAGATAATTCTACATGATATTGGAAACCAAATCCAGTGTAAACTTCATCGATCAGACGGACCACACCCTGAATCTCTGAGAGCATCTGTTCCTTTGTCATGAAAATGTGAGCATCGTCCTGGGTAAAGCATCTGGCCCGCATGAGACCGTGAAGCTGCCCGGACTTCTCGTGACGGTGCACCGTGCCCAGCTCTCCGAGACGGATCGGCAGCTCCCGGTAGGAGTGCGGTTCCATCTTGTAGACAAGCATACCACCCGGACAGTTCATCGGCTTCACGGCAAAGTCCACATCGTCGATGGTCGTTGTGTACATATTTTCCCGGTAATGATCCCAGTGGCCGGACGTCTCCCAGAGGCTCCGCTCCAGAATCATCGGCGTGGAGATCTCCTGATAGCCTTCTCTCTCGTGAATCCGGCGCCAGTAATCGATCAGCACATTTTTAAGAATCATGCCCTTCGGCAAAAAGAACGGGAAGCCCGGTCCCTTATCCGAGAAAAAGAACAGTCCCAGCTCTTTGCCCAGCTTTCTGTGATCTCTCCGTTTCGCTTCCTCCACCATGTACAGATACTCGTCCAGCATGGACGCCTTCGGGAAAGCAATTCCGTAAATCCGGGTGAGCATCCGATTATGCTCATCTCCCCGCCAGTAGGCTCCTGCCAGAGACAAGAGTTTGAACGCCTTGATATTGCCTGTGTTGGTGATGTGCGGGCCGCTGCAGAACTCTTCATATTCTCCCTGCTTATAAAATGTGATCGTCTCCCCGTCGGGCAGCTCAGCAATCATCTCCTGCTTATAATCCTCCTTCTGCTCCCGCATGTAGGCCAGCGCCTCTTCTTTGCTCACCTCCCGCACGGAAAGCGGCAGCGCCTCCTTGACGATGCGGCGCATTTCCTCTTCCACCGCCTGCAGATGTTCCTCCGTAAACGGGAAAGAAAACTCAAAATCATAATAAAATCCCTGTGCGATGGCCGGACCGATGGCACATTTTGTGTCCGGGTACAGACGCTTCACCGCCTGCGCCAGCACATGGGAACTGGTGTGCCAGAACGCCTTCTTCCCCTCTTCCTGCTCAAACTTTTCATCCATGATCTGTCCGTCTCGTAATAATACCTTCATAATCTGCATCTCCTTTTCATTTTTGCCGGAACTCTTGCGCCGGGCGCGGTCGCTTCAGCGACAAAATTCCGTTTCGCGCGAGTGCGCATCCCTCCCGGAGGGATTTTTATCTTATAGGAATTCCGACGGAATTTCCTATAAGATAAAAAAGCACCCTCAAAAGACATAATCAAATACATCTTCCAAGGGTGCGTATCGCACGGTTCCACCTTCACTTTTCACTCCGGATTCCAACAAATCCTGACCTTTAACGCTGGTATACGTCGGCGCTTACCAATCACGGCCTGCTCCTCGCAGGCTCCCGGCGGCATCGCATTCGCGTGTCCGCCCTCCGGCCGACATGACTCTTCATGTCTGCCATCCATCTTCGGCACCGCGGCTTGGGAATGGTTTTCGTAAACGTTTCACATAAGCGGCTTCCACCAAACGCCGCTCTCTCTGGATGCTTCCGGTAAACTACTCTTTTCCGTCACTGCCTTTTTCCTCTTTCGCCGTGATAATAGCACCGCGGACACAGTTTGTCAATATATAAATGAACAATCAGACGACAGCTGTGGCCGCGCAGATAGTCCGTGCGTCGACGCCCTCTCTCGGATATCAGAAGGGCACTAACGATGCAGAAGCAAAACCGCATTGCGGTTTTCGGCTTCGCCGTGCGGTGTTCAGAAAAGATACCGCTTTTTGTGCAAGCCCAAAGCGGCATCTTTTTCTGACCTTACTTCTGCATCTTACTAAAGGTATATATATCCTCGTTCACAGGCCTCCGCCCGGACCACATGCGCGGCAAAAAAGCTGTCTGCATATCGGCCAAACTCCCAGACGGCGTACTATGCGCCCATGTCCTTCGGCCCGCCGGCCTGTGAAGGAGGACATGGCACAATTTTAGGAAAAAGCAGGGGGTAGGGAAGACGATAAAGCGACCGACCTGTGCTTGCACTGAGGGAGGAGCTTTTCGTCTGACCGTGCGGCGATAGCCGTGAACTGCCAAAAGGCAGTTCAACCCTGCTTGGCTATAAAACTACTGATGTCCGAACTGAGGGCGTCGGCGGACGAAGCGGCATGGGCGCTCCCGCCGTCGTCTGTTCACCCCTCCCATTCTATACCATAACCCGGACGGCACCGCACGCTACCTCCGCAGCGACAGAAACGCATCGTATACATTCACCATCCCATACCCCCACTCCCGATTTGGATAGGTGAAGGGTCCCGGGCGGTCCGCACCCTGGATGAGGTAGAAGCGCATATTCTGGCCGTTCAGGGAGAGGTCGTTGCCCTCCACCAGCGCCCATTCCTGCAGGAGTGCCCCGATGCCGGCCCCGAAAGCGGCCGCCACGCTGCTGCCGCTGCGGCTGACTGTCCGACGCCCGTCAGTGGATGTGGCGGCCGCCGACGGGATTGAGACGTTCACGCCGGGGGCGGCCAGATCCGGCTTGACCCGGCCATCTCTGGTGTAACCCTGGCTGGCGCGCACGTACAGGTTTTCCCCGGCGGCGTCATAGGGCACGTAAGTGATGCCGTAAAAAGCGTCCCCCGGGGAAGTGAGGGTTTCTTCCGCGTCGGGGCTCACAAAAAAGGTATCTTCTTTTAAAAAGTTTCCGATGGGGAGCCACAGATCGAAGGTGCGGTTTCCCGGCCCCTCCCCGTAGACCAGCAGCCGCCACAGGCCGGCGGCCGGAGCGCGGAAGTTCATGCGGATCACCTGCTCGCCGCCCGCCGTCTCCCCCACGAAGGAGCGGATCTGCAGGACGGTATTTTCGGGGAAGAAACGGATACTGCGGAATTCGTTGAATTTTAGCTGGATTCTCTGCACATTTTCTCCTCCGGGTGACACCAGTCCCACCGAAAACACATCGGGGGCGTTGCCCCACAACTCCATGATGAAACCGTTTTCCCCTTCCGCCACATTGAACTCCACTGCCGTATATTCCTGCTCT
The DNA here is from genome assembly GCA_019114885.1 of Candidatus Anaerobutyricum stercoripullorum. Taxonomy (GTDB): domain Bacteria; phylum Bacillota; class Clostridia; order Lachnospirales; family Lachnospiraceae; genus Anaerobutyricum; species Anaerobutyricum stercoripullorum. The sequence continues at coordinate 12,458 of DXEQ01000125.1, read as the reverse complement.
GCCGGTACATTTCCACGGAAATGATGTCCGTTGATTCCCTCGTTGCCCGCGGCGATATGGAAGGAGATGCCCGGCAGCAGAGAGGAATTGGATATGTAACGCTCCAGGCCGCCGTTTCCGCTGTGTCCGCCCAGATTCGTGCCGATGCCGATGCAGACGGAGAGGGGGCGCTGCAGGGCGGCCGCCTGCCCGATCACGTAGCGGATGGCCAGCATCACATCGTCCTCCTGGCAGGCCCACGCCGATTCCGGGACAGAATAAAAATCCAGCAGATATCGCTTCGGACGCCGCAACTTTACCACGATCAGCTCACTGTCCGGAGCCACGCCGGAAAATTCCAGCTCCTCGATCTCCCGGCCGGCAGCCACCGCTGCGAGAAATGTACCGTGCCCGTTTTCATCCCGGGGCAGTTCCCGGGGATTTTCCGCCAGCGCCCGGTCAATCTCCTCCCGATTCCATTCCCGGCCAAAGCCATAACCTTCCGGTCTCCGACCTGCCTGATTGCCCTGGTCCCAGTACGCCGCCATCCGGGTGCTGCCGTCCTCATAGCGAAACAGCGGACTGTCCGGATTCACACCGGTATCAATGATGCCGATGAGGACGCCCCGTCCCCGCTGCCCCAGCTGCGGGGAGCGGCGCACCTGCATGACGCCGGTCTCCTCCAGTTCCCGGGAAGCCATCAGGCCGTATACCCGGGGCACCTTATCATAATCAATGTCCGCCCGCTCCCCGGTAAACGTTCCCGGCTGCCGGATATAGACGATGGCCTGATTGTATCCCAGTGACTCTGTGCAGATGGACGGTTCCTCTGCCAGAAACGCCGCGCCGTCCAGCAGATAATCGATCAGATAACTCTGGTATTCTTCACTGACAGCCGCATGGGAGCAGGCCATATGGTCTCCACTGTCAGTTTCTGCCACATGGATTTTCGCTGCTTCCTTTAATATTCCTGCGCAATCTGTGTCTTTCTTCTCCCGCCGACCCTGCAGATATCCCATAAAATCAGCCTCTTTCCCCGTCACTTTTCCTATTTACCCTATGCGGGGCAAAAAAATTTATGTTATTTTTTCCGTCTTGATTTTTTTCTCCGACGTGATAACATAAAATTGTTACCTGAAAAACACAGATGATACATACGTTTACAGAAGACGCATATGATAGATTTTAAGGATCAGGGCCTACAAAGGAGAGAGAACAATGGTCACAACTACTGTCAGCATTGATTCTTTAGACAAGATTCAGTCTTTCGTTAAAATCATTAATGAGTATAATGGACGTTTTGATCTGGTATCCGGCTGTTCCCGCGTGAACGCCAAGTCCATCATGGGCATTTTCAGTCTGGACATCTCACGTCCGCTGCATCTGAATATTTATAACGACGAGAGTGCGGGTTATGTGACGGACGCCATCTCCGCATTTATCATTCCCAGATAGCAAAACAGGACAGGATGATCTCACCTGCCCTGTTTTTTATTTTATGCTTTTTCCCATTAAACCGTCAAACAGCGGTTATCTGCCGCAAAGCGGCGGTTTAACTTAGCGGTCAAGCTTCTCCGGAGCCGGATACTCTTCTCCGAAGGTATCCACTGTCACGCTCTTCATGATCTGTTTATGATACGGAGAGTCCGCGAATGTCTTCTCGCAGGCAATCCGGTCTACCACATCCATACCCTCAATGATCTTACCGAAGGCTGCATACTGGCCGTCCAGATGAGGCGCTGCCTTGTGCATGATAAAGAACTGAGAACCGGCGGAATCCGGCATCATGGCTCTCGCCATGGAGAGCACACCCTCCTCATGTTTTAACGGATTATCAAATCCGTTGGCTGCGAACTCGCCCCGGATGCTATATCCCGGGCCGCCCGTACCGTTGCCTTTCGGGCATCCGCCCTGAATCATAAAACCTTTGATGATGCGGTGGAAAGTGAGGCCGTCATAGAAGCCGTCCTTTACCAGGGCGATAAAATTGTTGACCGTATTCGGCGCGATATCCGGATATAACTCCGCCTTCATCACGTCGCCGTTTTCCATTGTGATCGTTACGATTGGATTTGCCATGATCATCTTCCTTTCTGTACATTTTCCCGTATATCATAACACAGGAAATGCGGTGGCTCAACCTTTCTGTCATTTCCTTCTGCCGGACTTTACTTTCTGCGTCCCATGCCACTTACCTCGCCTTTTCCCACGATTTTCTTGCATTTTTTCTCACATTTTTTTATAATAAGGCTCTGGCCGCACGACACGGCCGTACCTGAAACTTAGTCTGGTGATTTACAAAGGAGTTTTTAAAAATGGACAGAAAGTTACTGTTTTTTGATATTGACGGCACACTGCTGGCGGGAGGAATCCCGGGCTACATACCGGACAGCGCCATAGAGGGTCTGAAACAGGCGCAGGCCAACGGACATTATCTTTTTATCAACAGCGGCCGCACCTATTCTTTTATGCCGAAAGCCATCAAGGAGTTCCCTTTTGACGGATACATATGCGGCTGCGGCACCGAGGTAATCTTCCAGGGTGAGACGCTGTTTCACCACAAACTGTCGGATTCAATTCGTTTCGGCCTGATTGATGTTCTGAGGAAGTGCAACATACAGGGCGCTCTGGAAGGACATTTCGCCTGCTTTTTTGACGACAGCGTGGATCTGATCCCGCCGCTTAAGAGCATCCGGGCGACTTATGCCGGCGCCTCTTCTTCCGACGCCGTCCGGAATTTTGACGACCCGGAGATGGATTTTGACAAGTTTGTGGTATTCAGCGACGCCCACAGCGATTTTGACGGTTTTCTCAAGGCGGTCGCGAACGATTTTGACTGCGTACAGCGGGAACCGATGGGCGACTTTCATTTTAACGAGCTGGTTCCGAAAGGCTGCTCCAAAGCCACCGGCATCGACTTTCTCGTCGATCATCTGGGCGCGTCTCTGGACGACTGCTATGTTTTCGGCGACAGCGCCAACGATCTTCCCATGCTCACCCACGTAAAAAACAGCATTGCCATGGGTAACTCCTACCCGGTCGTGCTGGGCAAGACTTCTTACGTGACCACGCCCGTGGACCGGGACGGCATCTACGTGGCGCTGAAACATTTTCATCTCATATAGAGTCGGCTTCAACGTTGCCGGCATGAAAAAGAAGGCAGCCTGCCATTCTTTTTCCGATTGCAAAAAAAGCGGGGAGCCCCCACGCCTTGACGGCGTCGGGACTCCCTTTTGATTTGCCATGTTTATAGTTTCTACCACTCATTGTGAAGCAGCTTATGCTCCTTGCCTTTCAGGATACCGTCATAGAGATTCTGAATGATCGGATTCTCGTTGGAGCGCTTGATCTGCGCCACACTGTCAATCTTGTAGATTCCTTCGAAGCGGGCCTTCTTGGTACGCGGGCCGATCGGCACCGGCTGACCGCCGCCGGCCATACAGCCGCGCTTGCAGGCCATGACTTCCACAAAGTCGTAATGGGCCTCGCCGTCCCGAATCTTCTTTAAGAGATCATCGGCGTTTTTCAGTCCATTGACCACCGCCAGACGGAGTTCCCTGCCTTTGTAATCCACAACCGCTTCCTTGATTCCTTCCGTACCGCGGATACCGGTAAAGCTGATCTCCTCCAGCACATCCTCCGAACTGCTGTCCATGAGGCGGCGAAGCACAGCTTCCGTCACACCGCCGGTCACGCCGAAGATGGCGCCGGCGCCTGACGACAAACCAAACGGCATGTCGAGCGCTTCCGAAGGCATCCGCGACAAGTCGATACCGGCTTCCTTGATCATACGGGTGATCTCTGTGGTGGTCAGCACGTAATCCACGTTCTGCTCCCCGTCGGTGTAATGCTCCGGACGGAGGATCTCCGCCTTCTTGGCGGTACAAGGCATGATGGAAACCACTATGGTCTTTCTCGTATCTTCTTTGTTCATGCGGGCCTCTTCTTTGATGAGCGCGCCGAACATCTCCTGCGGAGAACGGCAGGTGGAGATATTCTTCCGAAGCTCCGGATACCGGTTCTCGCAGAACTTCACCCATGCCGGACAGCAGGAAGTGAACAGTGGAAGATTCTCTCCCGCCTCCACTCTCTCGACAAACTCCTTCGCCTCTTCCATCACGGTGAGGTCCGCGCCGAAGTTCGTATCATAGATCTCATCAAAGCCCATGCGCCGCAGGGCGGCCACCAGCTGTCCCAGCGCGTTCTCCCCTTTCGGGATACCGAACTTGTCACCTACCGCCACGCGGACTGCAGGCGCGATCTGTACCACAACGCGGGTATTCCGATCCGCCAGAGCCAGCCATACCGGATGGATATTCTGCTTGATGGTGATGGCGCCGGTCGGACATACGACACGGCACTGGCCGCAGCCCACACAGTCGGTCTCAGCTATCGTCTTATTAAAGGCCGGCATCACCTGCATCTTGGAACCACGGAAGGCAAAGTCCAGGATACCCAGTCCCTGGATCTCCTCACAGGTCCGCACACAGTCGCCGCAGAGAATACATTTATTCGGATCGCGGACGATACAGTCGGAACTTTCGTCCAGCGGAAGCTGCGGCTTATTATTTTCAAATCTGATGTAGCTCACGCCCAGCTGCTTGGCCAGATTCTGCAGGGTACAGACGCCGTTCTTCTTACAGGTCGTACAGTCTCTGCAGTGGGAGGACAGCAGCAGCTCCAGGATCATCTTCCGATGATGCTGCAGACGCGGCGTGTTGGTATAGATGACCATTCCATCCCTCGGCACCTCAGAGCAGGAAGCGAAGATCTTGCCCCGGTCATCCTCCACCATGCACATACGGCAGGCGCCGTAGGTGGACAGCTCCGAGTGATAACAGAAGGTAGGCAGGTCAATTCCCGATTTACGGATGACGGAAAGTACATTTTTCTCGTCATCAAAGGCAACTTTTCTATTATTAATTGTCATATATTTCATGGTCTTCCCCTCCTACGCTTCAATGTGAATGGCTCCGAATGCACAGGCGCTCTCGCAGGCTCCGCACTTGATGCAGACAGAATCGTCGATCACGAACGGCTCCCGGATCTTTCCGCTGATAGCGCCAACCGGACAGTTTCTCGCACACTTGGAACAGCCCTTGCAGCGGGTCGGACTGATCACAAACCGGCGCAGTGCCGTACAGTTTTTGGATGCACATTTCTTATCCACCACATGTTCCACGTACTCGTCGCGGAATAACTTAAGCGTACTCATGACCGGCAGGGCCGCGCTCTTTCCAAGGCCGCACAGAGCGGTATCGGTGATAGTCGTCGCCAGCTCCTCCAGAAGGTCCAGATCCTCCAGCGTCCCGTGTCCTGCCACGATCCGTTCCAGGATCTCAAGCATCCGCTTCGTACCTTCCCGGCACGGCACGCACTTGCCGCAGCTCTCATTCTGGGTAAAGTTCATGAAGAATCTCGCCACTTCCACCATACAGGTGTTGCTGTCCATGACAACAAGACCGCCGGAACCGATCATGGCTCCCATCTTCTTAAGCGAATCAAAGTCCAGACTCACATCCAGATGCGGTGTGATCAGACAGCCGCCGGACGGTCCGCCGATCTGTACCGCCTTAAACTCGGCGTCTCCCTTGATGCCGCCGCCGATATCAAAGATAACCTCACCCAGCGTCGTTCCCATCGGCACCTCGATAAGGCCCGTATTCTTCACACTTCCGGTCAGGGCAAACGCCTTGGTTCCCGGGCTGTTCTCCGGACCGATGGTCTTGTACCATGCCGCGCCGTTCGTGATGATCATCGGCACGTTGGCAAATGTCTCTACGTTATTAAGAACGGTCGGCTTCGCGAAAAGTCCCTGCTCCACCGTGCGCGGCGGCTTCACGCGAGGCATACCCCGCTTGCCTTCGATGGACGCGGTCAGCGCGCTTCCCTCGCCGCAGACAAAGGCTCCCGCGCCCCGGTTGATATGTAACTGAAAGCTGAAATCCGTTCCCAGGATATGCTCGCCCAGAAGGCCCTTTTCCTCGGCCTGACTGATGGCCAGCTTCAGACGGCTGATGGCCAGCGGATACTCCGCGCGCACATAAATATATCCTTCCTGTGCGCCCACGGCGTAGGCCGCGATCATCATACCCTCGATCATCTTGTGCGGGTCGCCTTCCATGATGCTTCGATCCATGAAGGCTCCCGGGTCGCCCTCGTCACCGTTACAGACCACGTAGCGGATCTTCTCCGGCTGTCTGGCTACCTGTTTCCACTTATAGCCGGTCTGGAAACCGCCGCCTCCACGGCCACGCAGGTTGGAATCCATGATCTCCTGCACCACATCCTCCGGCTGCATGTCAAACAATGCCTTCGCCAGCGCCTGATAGCCGCCGCTGGCAATGTATTCCTCGATGTGCTCCGCGTCGATATGCCCGCAGTTCTTCAGCACCAGACGGGTCTGCTTCTTATAAAACGGAATCTCTTCCTGTTTCTGATACTCGATGCCGTCCTGCTTGTACAGCAGATGCCGGATCACATCTCCTTTTTTGATGGTTCTCTCATAAATGGCCTCACAGTCGTCCACGGAAACCTTTGTATACAGGATACCCATCGGCTCGATCCGCATGAGCGGCCCCATCTCACAAAAGCCATGACAACCGCTCTTTTTCACTGTGACCTGGCCTTCACCGTGGGCAATCTCCGGACCGAACTCCACGGATACGTCCGGGTCCTCCCCGACCAGCTCACACATTTTCTTATAAATCTCACCGGAACCACCGGCAAGACATCCTGTTCCGGCACAGATCAGTATTCTGCATTTGCTGAGCCCGATCACCTGGTTCGCCTGTTCTCTCAGCTGATTCAGGTCTTCTCTGTTCTCGATTCTCATTTTTCATCTCCTTTATATTCTCACTCATACATTTCCTGCTCTGTCATCAACCTTCCGAACGCAGTTCCTCGATCAGATCGGCCGCCGCGTCCGGCGTCATGGCCGGATACACCTTATCGTTCACTGTCAACACCGGCGCCAGACCGCAGGCGCCCAGGCAGGACACCGTCTCGATGGTAAAGAGCATGTCGTCCGTGGTCACCTTCTCCTTTGACAGGCCAAGCTCCATGTACAATCTCTCCAGAATCGCCGGCGACTTACGCACATGACAGGCTGTTCCGTCACAGACCTTGATCACGTATTTTCCCTTCGGCTCAAAAGAAAAATTCTCATAAAACGTCGCCACGCTGTAAGCCTTGGCGTCGGTAATCCCGATCTTCCCGGCCACATAGGACAGAAGCTCCGGCGGAAGATACCGGTACTCACTCTGAATATCCTGAATGATCGGAATCAGAGACGCTTCCCTCGCACCATGGGCCGCGATGATCTCATCCGTCTTGTCATAATAACTCTGCTCCAGCATAAAACCCTCCTTTACTGTGTGTGCATACTGCATACATTCCTTTGTCATAGTTTCTCACGTTTCGAAAGTACCGCTGGCACACGGTACAAAAATGGTTATAAAACTCCGTTACAATACTTTTTCATTATAATAAAGAACTGTGCAAATTACAACAAAATATTGTCACCATCTTAACAAACCGCATCCACTTTGTACATTTAGCAAAAAAAATTATAAAAATTTTTGTACATTTTGCATTGGGCAAAATGGATCTCCGATTGGATGAATCTCCCGGAAAAGTTCCCGCAGCGCAAAAAAAGAGACCGCATGCGCGAAGCCTCTCCCGGCTCCGCAGACGCAGTCTCCTCTCTTCTTCATCAGAAAATGTATCTAAAAATCAAATCCCTCTACTGTGACAAAATAGTCCTCCGGCGTCTCCGCTCTCCGGATCATCCGGGTGCTTCCATCCTCCTGCAGGAGAATCTCCGCACTCTTCAGCTTGCCGTTGTAATTATATCCCATGGCAAATCCATGGGCGCCGGTATCGTGAATCACCAGCAGGTCGCCCATATCAATCTTCGGCAGCATCCGGTCAATGGCAAACTTGTCGTTGTTCTCGCAGAGAGAACCGACCACATCATACTTGTGATCGCACGGTTCGTTTTCCTTGCCCATGACCGTGATATGATGGTAAGCGCCGTACATGGCCGGGCGCATCAGGTTGCAAGCGCAGGCATCCACACCGATGTATTCCTTGTAGGTATGCTTCTCATGAATGGCCTTCACCACCAGATGACCGTGCGGTCCCAGCATGTAACGGCCAAGCTCCGTGAAGATCTTCACATCGCCCATATCCGCCGGAACAAGAATCTCCTCAAACGCCTGACGCACACCCTCGCCGATGGCAAAGATATCGTTCGGCTCCTTATCCGGTGTGTACGGAATTCCGATGCCTCCGGACAGATTGATAAATGTGATGTTCACATCCAGCGCCTCTTTGATCTCCACTGCCAGGCTGAACAGGATGGACGCCAACACCGGATAGTATTCGTTGGATACCGTGTTGCTCGCCAGGAAAGAATGGATACCGAACTCCTTCACTCCCTCTCTCTTGAGGCGCTTGAACGCCTCAAAAATCTGCGGCTTGGTCATACCGTACTTGGCGTCTCCCGGATTGTCCATGATGTCCGTGCCCAGAGAGAAAATCCCGCCCGGATTATACCGGCAGCAGATCCGCTCCGGAATCCCGCAGGCGTCTTTCAGAAAATCGATGTGAGTGATATCATCCAGATTGATGATGGCTCCCAGCTTTCTTGCCAGAACGAACTCCTCCGCCGGTGTCTCATTGGAAGAAAACATGATGGACTCCCCGTCGGCAAAGCCGCAGCGGTCGCTCATCATCAGCTCTGTGAGGGAAGAGCAGTCCACGCCGCAGCCCTCTTCTTTTAAAATCTTCAGGATGGCCGGCGTCGGCGTCGCCTTCACCGCGAAATACTCCCGGAATCCCTTATTCCAGGAAAATGCCTTGTACAGATTCCGGGCCGTCTCCCGGATTCCCTTCTCATCATACAGATGGAACGGCGTCGGATATTTCTTAACGATCTCTTCTAATTGTTCCTTTGTCACAAATGGTTTCTTCTCCATCTTCTCTTGTCCTTTCTATCAAATTTAACTGAATCTCATTGGCAAGGGCGTCCTTCAAAAGCTGCACCAGATTCCGGTTGGCCGAATAAAGGCAGGCTGTATGTTGTTCCTCACCCAGTTCTCCTGTCAGCGCATAGCTGGAATCCGTGATCAGCCGGATGGAATCGCCGCTGTGGGCCGTGCGATAACAGATCGCTCCCGGCAGATTCATCAGACTGTCGGTGAGCAGAACCACCTTGCACTTCCTCTCCAGCAGCGCGGACAGTTCCTCCCGGAACTGCTCCACCACACCGGAGGAACCAAACAGGTAGACTCTCTCCTTTGTCTCCCGAAGCATGTTGCGGATCTTATCCTCCACATTGCGCCTCCCCCGGATCGTGATATAATGCTCCTCCCGGTGCATCTCCCGCGGAATCCTCTGCTCCAGCACCCGCGCCGTCTCCGACAGAAAATATATCTTATTGGCGCAGAACTCCTTCACCGACACCGCCTGATAACGCACCGACTGCTCTTCCAGCAGACAGGCCGCGCCCTTATCCACCAGACCCGCCAGCGCGCCGTAAGCATTGGAACGGGAAATCCCGGCTCGCTTCGCCGCCTCATATCCGCTCAGGACCCCCTCCGTCAGCAGGAGCAGGTAAATCTTTGCCTCCTGCCGGGTAAGCCCAAAACAGGTCAGCATCTCCATATTGTCCGAAAATCTGCCGTCCTCCAGCAAAACGAGCCCTCCTTTTTATCTTCTCACTGTTCCGTCAGAAACAGGCAGAAACACACTTCCTATCTGTAAGTACAACGGCCTTTCCCGCCGGCAGAGACCGCCAGGAATCCATCCGTAGTACCAGTCGGTACTACTATATAATGCTCCTGGTCTTTTGTCAACCGATTCCGTCGTCTCTTGACGAGAAATTTCCATCGCCGCCTGATGAGAAAATGTATGAATCCACCCTCTCATGTCGGACATCCCGCGCTGTTTTTTGTGCCGGCCGACAGTTGCCGGAACGGGTATCAAAAGAGTCTCATCTATACAAAAATATTTCCATTGACGGATGGACAGGGCGGTGTTAGAGTGAGTACAGGAGACGGGCTTTGGACATATCGACATGTCCTTACCGCCCACCACATTGAAACAACATCCAAAAAAGCGCGACAAGAATAACAGGAGTACGGAATGGGAAAGAAATGTATCGGACTCATCGAAGCGCACGGCCTCGCCGCTGCCATCCAGGCAGCCGACACCGCCGTCAAGTCTTCTAAGGTCCAATTACTGGGATATGAATATTCGGGACACAGCGGCATGATTGTGGTCAAGATTGAGGGTACCGCCGCCGCGGTGAAGTCTGCCATGGACGCCGCCGCCATTGCCGTAGGCAATATCCCCGGTTCTTTCTCCACGATCAACGCCACGGTGGAGAAGGCCGCCCTGGACGAATCCGTCTACAACACGCTGATCCGCAACAAGCAAACTGTGGGAGACCCGCTGCAGATTGCTTCCGGCAAACGGCCGCAGGGTACCGGACGGCAGGCCAAGTGGGTCGGCCACTGGGAACAGAAGGGCGCCTATATTCGCGAATAATTCTGTTGCACTTCCCGTTCCGGAGCCTGCATGACAGGTGCTTCTGGAATTATGCCATACATTTTTTAGACAACAAAAAGCCGCCCGCCGGGCGGCAATTTTTTGCCCTCCCCGACGAACGGTCCATCTATCTTAGCTATGCAGAAAAAAGCTCTTCTTTAATTAATTATTAGAATCAGGTATCTATGTGAACGCTTGAAAAGCGATTATTTTTATGCTGCGCTTCCTCTCCCGAAACGGCTGCTCCCCTGTCCTTTACAGGCCTGCTCAAATTCCCGCAGCTTGCGCTGTGCTTCCTGGCTCAGATTGGTCGGCACCTGAATCTCCACGGTCGCATACTGATCGCCCCGCTGAGACGGATTGCCCATCTTCGTCACACCTTTACCGCGAAGCCGAATCTTCGTGCCGGACTGAGTACCCGGGCGAATCTTACATACGACTCTTCCATCGATAGTCTGAACGGAAACCTCGCCGCCAAATACCGCCGTGGTAAACGGAACGGATATGGTACTGTATACATCAGCTCCCTCTCTGCGAAATCCCGGCTTATCCTGTACATTTACCTTCAAGATCAGATCGCCCGGCTCTCCGCCGCCGGTCCCCGGCTGTCCCTTACCCCGAAGCCGGATACTCTTTCCGGACTCAATGCCTGCCGGAATATTGACCTCGTAGGACTGGACACGCCCGCTGCTGTCCTTCAGATGGATAACCTTCTTTCCGCCGAAGGCCGCCTCGTCAAAGGTGACGTCCACTTCCGCATTCAGATCTGCGCCCCTGCCGGAAAATCCTCCGCCAAAACCGGAACTGCCGAATCCTCCGAAACCATTGTCATGAAAGCCGGAACCACGGAAACCGGAGTCGTGAAAACCGGAATCATGGAAGCCGGAGCCTGTGCTCCGAAATCCTCCTTTTCTGAAAGAGCCTCCAAACAAATCGCTGAACAGATCATCCATATTCACGTTGCCGTCGCCGGTGTGAAAATGAAACTCATGGAATCCGTTGCCGTTGTTCTGGCTGTAGCCATATCCTCCGGCGCCGCCTTCCTCGAAAGCTGCATGACCAAACTGGTCGTACATCTTCCGCTTCTCCTCATCACTCAGCACATCGTAGGCCTCTGAAATCTCTTTAAACCGTTCCTCCGCATGGGCGTCATTGGGATTGGTATCCGGGTGATATTTCTTTGCCAACTTACGATATGCTCTCTTGATCTCCGCAGCGTCCGCATTCCTGCCAACACCAAGCACCTCATAGTAATCTCTCTTTGCTGCCATCTTATCACCTTCCTTACCACATGCATCGCCGTCCCGGATTCACAATACATTTTCTGAGGAAATACGTTACTCGGCTTCTGCCTCCGTCTCTTCCTCGCTGGAAGCGGCCGCCTTCACAGCGGTTACGATCACAACCTGCGCCTCTGGATCTGTGATCACGTCCACGGCTTCATTCTTAGCGATATCCAGATCTTTCACTCTAAGGACATCGCCCACCTTCATATCTCCCACGTCAAGAACGATCTTCTCAACCAGATGTTCCGGCAGCGCTCTGTACTCAATCTCTTCCAGCTGCTCCTGAACAACGCCGTCCTCAACCTTATCTCTGTTCTCGATCACGATCTCTGCCACAGACTGTACTTTCTGGTTCTTTACCAGAGCCTGGAACTCAATCTCCTCCACGATATTATCCAGAGCATTGTAGCTGATATCCTTGATCAGCACATTGTGAACTTCGCCGTCGATATCCAGAGCAATCTGAGCGCCCTTCCGATTCTTTCCCAAAACGTGATTGACGGCCTTCTTCTCCATCTTCACCGGAATAGAACCTTCAATCTCCTTGCCGCACACATTACCTGTGATATATCCTTCTCTTCTGAGGCGCTTGGCCTTCTCCCTCTGATCTCTTCTCTCCGCTTTTAAAACATCCATCTT
>DXEQ01000124.1 GCA_019114885.1 Candidatus Anaerobutyricum stercoripullorum | reverse complement strand
CTGCCAACACATTTTTTGCGCCGGCGACACATGATCAGGGGGAGTCATCATGAACGTTACAATAAAAGAAGTGGCCAGGCTGGCCGGAGTCTCTCCGTCCACCGTATCAAGAACCTGTTCGGACCACCCGTCCATCAGCGCCCAGACAAAAGAGCGGGTGCGGAGAGCCATGCAGGAGCTGGGTTATGAACCGGGCAACAACGGACCGTCCATGCCCGGCAGCAAGACCATCGGCATTGTTCTGCCGGTTTCCGAGGACGACACTTTTGAAAATGCATTCTTTCTGGAGACCATGCGGGGCATCAGCCTGTTCTGCAACCAGAAGCAGTATTTTACCACGCTGATCACCGGCTCTTCCAACGAAGAGCTTCTGTCCTCCATACGGGCCATGGTCAGAGAAAACCATCTGGACGGCATTATTCTGCTCTATTCCAACGCGCAGGATCCGATCATCGATTATCTCTACGAAAACGGTATCCTGTTCGTACAGATCGGCAAGGCCTCCCAGTATCCAGGTGAGACCATCTGTATTGACAATGACAATATCCTGGCCGCAAGAGAAGCTGTCAGCTATCTGTTCTCTCTGGGGCACCGGAGGATCGGCTATGTGGGAACGGATCTCCAGCGGATTTTTTCTGCCGACCGAAAGGCAGGATATATGCTGGCGCTGGCTGAAAAAAATGTTCCTTTCAGGGAGAGTTATTATCTGGAGATGCCGCGGGTGCCGAAGGAAGAGCCCGAAGAGCTTCTGGAGTTTCTTTCCGGCGAAGACCGTCCCACGGCGGTTCTGGTCAGCGACGACATCCTCGCCATGGCTCTCGTGAAGACAGCACTGGAACTCCATCTTCACATTCCGGAAGATTTGTCTGTTATTTCATTCAATAACTCGCTTTTTTCCAAGCTGTCCTCACCGCAGCTGACATCCATTGACATCAATTCCCGCCAGTTGGGTATTGAGGCGGCCTCACAGATGATCAACCATATCGAAAATCCCGGCCTGCTGGCCACCAAGATCATTGTGCCGCATTTCATGATCAGACGGGAGAGCTGCGCTCCTCCAAAAGAAAGGATATAGATTTTTTTATGAATATATACATCGACGAGTCCGGCTCCATCGACCGACACGCCGCACCCAATCATCATTTCATCATATCGATGATCCATGTGCATGATATCGACAAGCTGTCCAAGTCTTTCAAGCGGTTTGTGTCCTCCAATTATTCCAGGCTGCTGGAGCTGGATGAAGATAAAACAGACCCTCATACGGGAAAGGTACTTAAGACCGGCGGAAAGATGTTCCGCAACAGAAAGTTCCGGGAACTGAAAGGCGTGCAGTTTGACCGGGATATGAAGCTTCGATTTGTGGATTATTTCTCCCGCAGCAAATATTTTGAGATCTATTACATACGAATCGCCAACCACGAACTGAAAGAGCATCTGTTTGAAAGCAGCGCCCGCATTTTTAATTATTCCATCCGGCTTGCCCTGGAACATTTCATCCGAAACGGCCTTCTTCCCGATGAGGACTGCCACTTACAGCTGGATGAACGCAACGAAAAAAAGGAAGCGAGACATTTCCTGGAGAACTATCTGAACACGGAACTGGTGGTGGGCGGAAGCGCCCGGGGACATTTCAGCGTCACCTATTTTGACTCCGCGGACAACCGTCTCATACAGGTGGCGGACATCTTTGCCAACCTGCTCTATTCTGAGGAGCAGACCGGCCAGTACGGGCGGGAACTGGGCATGTTAAGGAAGGCGGGAATGCTGAAATATATTTTTGATTTTCCGAAAATGTATTGACTTTTCCCCCTTATGGTGCTACTATAACTATAACAACAGTAAGTCCTGTTCCAGCGCCGTCATCTAGGTAAATGTCATGTGTTGGCATCGCTCCCAGGCAATTGATTGAAAGAGTATGACCAGCCATTTGACTGGTCTATTTTTTTGCAGCAAAATACCTTCGGCACAGGATTGCATCCGGCAGGATCACATCTGCCGCTGCTTTTTTGCCGCTGGCAGAGATCATCTGATCTTCTCTGCCGGGTTTTCACTCATACGCACAGGAGAACGCTATGAAGCTTAAGATCAAATATTTTATGATGCTGACGATCAGCACCCTTGTCATGGCAGCCGGTATCTACTTTTTCAAGTTCCCCAACAACTTTACTTTCGGGGGCATCACCGGTCTGGCCGTTCTCGTCGCAAAAACCGGCCTGATCTCGGCCAGTGACTTTTCCTTTGTGGCCAATATCCTTCTTTTACTGCTGGGATTCTTTGTCCTCGGCAAGGGATTTGCCGCCAAAACCGCATACTGTACCATCCTGTTATCTGTGGCTCTCTCGGCCATGGAGAGAATCTGGCCTATGACGGCCCCTCTCACCGATGAGCCGATGCTGGAACTGGTATTTGCCATCGCGCTGCCGTCCCTTGGCTCCGCCATCCTGTTTAATATCGGAGCTTCCAGCGGCGGAACCGATGTGATCGCCATGATCGTGAAGAAATACAGCAGCTTTGACATCGGAAGCGCTCTCATGATCTCGGATCTGTTTATCACGCTGGCCGGCTGTTTTGTCTTTGACATTAAGACCGGACTGTATTCCTTCGTGGGACTGGCCGTGCGCTCTTTTATGATCGATGGATTTATCGAGAGTCTGAACCTGTCCAAGTATTTCAACATTGTCTGTTCTGAGCCGCAGCCAATCTGCGACTTTATCGAAGATACACTCCACCGGGGCGCTACCATCATCAACGCGAAGGGCGCTTTCACCGGTCAGGACAAATACATCATCATGACAGCTTTGAACCGTGTGGAGGCTGTCAAGCTCCGTAATTACATCAAAAGAAACTCGCCGGATGCATTTCTTCTCATATCAAACACCAGCGAGATCATAGGAAAGGGGTTCCACTCTGTGTAAGAGGGAACCCCTTTTATCTGCCTTCTAAAGCAAATGGGAAATATGGCCGAAGTGATCTGCCACCCTTTAATGCTGGATATTATCTGCTTTCAGACGGGAAGAACCGTCAAAATACTGTTCATGGAGGGCAATCAGCGCATGGTCATAATTGACTTTCACCTGACATTTCTTATCGAAGATCATCACATTTTCCGCGCCCTCCTCACATGCCGGCCAGATAAGCGGCGCATCACTCTCGCCCGCCGCACAGCAAAGTTCCGGCGTTCCCGTGCGGGCAAACTGTGCCCAGGCAAAGCTCATCTGTTTCTCCAGTACAGCCGCCTCCTCTGAATCGTTGCAGGCCGGCACCTTCTCGATGTTGTGGAAAACAAACGGCAGCTCACTGCAATGCCAGGCAGGTTTTCCTCCGTCCAGGGCAAAATTGTAGGTGAACATGAACGAATAGGTCTTACTTTCCTTTGTCTTGCTTCTCTCTTTGATGAGATCGATCTCCGTGGAACGGATGAAATTGTCAAGGGAAAGCAGATCCAGGATATGTTTGTCCGGATACGTTTCCCGGAACAATGCGGCGATCTCTTCGGCTCCCTCACCCAGCTGTGCTCCTATCATCTGCCGGATCTTCTCCTGCGGGTACGTTTCCTTGCCGTCAATCCCGTGATCAAAATCAAACTCGCCAAAGACGCTTCCCACCATGAGCGGTATCTCTCTGGCTCTCTCGCAGAACCCGTGTTTCAGCGGGTGACCCAGATAGTAGGCATTCTCCACCGGACAGCGGGTGACCTCATAGCCCTCGGCGGAAAGCTCCGCCTCAATCTTTGTGTATTCCTCCACGAGCTGCCGGTACGGCATGGTTTCCAGCCGATGCTTATCCGCCAGTCCTCTCTCCCTGAGCTTCTCCACGAATGCGTGATTCGTCTCTCTGTCCTGATCGAACATGTTGTCGATGACGCCGCTTTGCACGATACCCTTGTGGAACAGCGTATTCGCTTCCGGCGTCTGCATCAGCGTCAGCACCTTCATGCCGCCGCCGGACTGTCCAAACAGGGTCACATTGTCCGGATCTCCGCCGAAACTTTCAATATTGTCATGAATCCAGCGGAGGGCCGCCACGATATCGGCATTGCCCAGATTGCCGGTATTCCAGTATTCTTCATCTACCTCCGACAGATCCCAGTATCCGAGAATATTCAGACGATGATTGATGGAGGCCACGACCACATCCTCGCTGACTGCCAGACTTCTTCCCTCATAGACGAGCTGTTCAATGGAAGAACCGTCGTCGAAAGCTCCACCGTGCAGCCAGACCATCACAGGCTTTGCGGCGTCCTTTTCCATGGTCGGGGTCCAGATATTCAGATATTGACAATCTTCACTGGACGGCCAGTACATGTGCGGAACCATGATCTCATTGTTCGGCACCGGCTTCTTCATGATCTCTGCCACGTAGCCATAGGACAGCGCGTCCTTCACACCCTCCCAGGACTCCGGTTCCGTCGGCATGTGAAAACGCTTCGCCTGCGCATACCGGATTCCCTGAAATGTAAAGCAGCCGTCCAGATAAAATCCCCGCAGCCGCCCGTATCTGGTATCCGCCACCGGATAATCTTCTCTACAGATAAACATATTTCTTTTCTCCCTTCTCATCTTTGCTCTTCGGTCCGAATATACCGGCAGTGATTCTCTCCCTTTTGATCATCAGCGGACCGTTTTCTGCCCTTATTATACGGTTCCTTTCCGGGCCTGTCAAACATTCTGTTGCAGCGTTAAATCCTGCTTTGCCACGAAACAAAAAAAGGCCCCGCAGGGCGCCTCTCTTTGTCCGTTGGCGTTCTGCGGGACGATTCCTAAGCCTCATCCTCTGTTATCATGTTATCTTTCGCTTTCTCCTGTTCCCGTTGTGCCAGGATCTCCTTTCTGCGTTCTTCCAGCAGATTATGGAGTCTCTCATACTCTTCCTCGGAGAGCTCCTCCGTATAATCAAGTCCCGGAATCACATTGTAATCTATACTGAGCCAGTTTCCAATACCGGAAAACAGCGCGCCCAGCATAAACAGAACAGGGCCCATCACCTGTGTCACGATCATCTTGCCGTTAAACAACTTCACGATACTTGGCGCAAAAATAAACACGAACAGCAGCAGAAAGTAAAACAGGAACGACAGAGCGATATAAAAATCCGGCTTCTTCCATCTGCTCAGATTCTTTTTATCTTCAGGAAAACTGTACATCAAACCACCTCCCGGATGTATGTCCTTACAGGTACGGTATCTTATAACGTAGTGCAAATTATGACACAGCGACGAACATGT
>DXEQ01000123.1 GCA_019114885.1 Candidatus Anaerobutyricum stercoripullorum | reverse complement strand
AAGAATCTGGATTTCTCCAATGATGTGCTCCATCTGGCAGATCTGGGATTCAAGCAGATTTCCATGGAACCGGTGGTTGGCCTTCCGGAGGAACCGTACGCCATCCGGGAGGAGGATCTTCCGCAGATTTTTGAAGAGTACGACCGGCTGGCCCGGGAGATGATCCGGAGAGACCGGGAAGGAAAGGGATTTAATTTCTTTCATTTTATGATCGACCTGACCGGCGGTCCCTGCGTGGCAAAGCGGCTTTCCGGCTGCGGCAGCGGTACGGAGTACCTGGCGGTGACGCCTTGGGGCGACCTCTATCCCTGCCATCAGTTCGTGGGGGAGGAGAAGTTCCTCATGGGTAATGTCTTTGACGGTATCAAAAGACTGGATATCGTCGATGATTTCCGGCAGTGCAATGTCTATACGAAGGACAAGTGCCGGGAGTGTTTCGCGAGATTTTACTGCAGCGGCGGCTGTGCTGCAAATTCCTACAAGTTCCACGGCTCCATAGACGACGCCTATGACTTAAGCTGTGAGATGGAAAGAAAACGAGTAGAATGTGCCATTATGATTCAGGCCGCGCTGGCACAGGAAGGGGAGTAAAAGAAAATGGCAACAAAACGCAAGAAGAGCAGCAATCCGAAGCGGAATGCGGTTCTGACGATTCTTCTGACGATCATCGTCGCTGCCGTGTGTCTTTATACGGTTCTGGTGGGCCTTGGTCCGAAGCACCTGGGTTCTGCCAAAAATATTGAGCTGGGTCTTGACCTGGCCGGCGGCGTCAGCGTCACTTATGAGGTCAACGAGGAGAATCCTTCCCAGACCGATATGGACGATACGAGATATAAGCTGCAGCTCCGTGTGCAGAATTACAGCACGGAGTCCGAGGTTTATCAGGAAGGCTCCAACCGGCTTACGGTAGAGATTCCGGGCGCGACAAACGCCAACGAGATTCTGGAAGAGCTGGGTAAACCGGGCGATCTGTCTTTCCAGACAGAGGACGGTACCGAGGTGCTTACCGGAGCCAATATCAAGAGTGCCGAGGCAGGTACCTACGATGAGAACGGTATCAACAACTATGTGGTTTCTCTTACCATGGATGAGGCGGGCAAAGAGGCGTTTGCCGACGCCACAGCCGCCAATATCGGCAAGCCGATTTACATTTACTATGACGGACAGGTAGTCAGCGCTCCGACCGTGCAGTCCGCCATCACCGAAGGTGAGTGTGTCATCGAAAACATGGAGAGTTATGAAGAAGCGGAAGAACTGGCTTCCACCATCCGTATCGGCGCGCTGCCGCTGACACTGACGGAAGTACAGTCCAACGTGGTCGGTGCCAGACTGGGACAGGATGCCATCGACACGAGCCTGTTTGCCGGCGCCATCGGTATCGTGGTGATCTTCCTGTTTATGACGATCCTTTATCGGATTCCGGGTCTTTTGTCCGGCTTTGCCCTGCTCGGCTATGTGATCCTGAACCTGCTGGCTATCAACGGCTTTAACGCCACCCTGACACTGCCCGGCATCGCCGGCGTCATCCTGGCCATCGGTATGGCCGTGGACGCTAACGTCATCATCTTCACCCGTATCAAGGAGGAGATTAATGCCGGCAAAACCGTGATTAATGCCATTGAGACCGGATATCACAAAGCGCTGTCGGCTATCCTGGACGGCAATATCACGACCCTGATCGCGGCGGCCGTGCTCTGGATCAAAGGTTCCGGTACGGTCAAGGGCTTTGCGCAGACACTGGCCATCGGTATCATCCTGTCCATGTTTACAGCGCTGTTTGTGACAAAGAAGCTGATGATGAGTGCCTACAGCCTTGGCCTGAAAGATGAGAAGTTCTACGGACGGGCGAAGGTATTCAAAGTATTTAACTACATCAAGTTCAGCAAGTTCTGCATGATCGGTTCTCTGATCGTTATCGTGCTGGGATTCGTGTTCCTGCCGATCAACCAGAAGTCCATCGGACATATTTTGAATTACGACCTGGATTTCTCCGGTGGTACGGCAGTCACTCTGACACTGGACGATGCGATCACCGATGAACTGGATCAGCAGATCTGTGATACGGTGCGTGACGTAGTCGGCGGAGGTACGGTACAGAGCCAGAAAGTACAGGGAGCCAACGAGCTGGTGGTCAAGACCGGCGAGCTTTCTCTGAATAAGAGAGAGGAACTGGAGACGACACTGAAAGATTCTTACGCTATCTCCGACTATCAGGTACAGCAGATCACGGGAAGCATCTCCAGTGAGATGCGTCAGGACGCCGTGGTGGCTGTGGCTATCTCAGCGGTATGTATGCTGATCTATGTAGCGTTCCGGTTCAGAGATGTGAAGTTCGGTGTCAGCGCGGTGCTGGCTCTGCTTCATGACGTTCTCTGTGTATTTACCGTATATTCGGTGGCAAAGCTGTCGGTGGGAAGTACCTTCATCGCCTGTATGCTGACGATCCTCGGTTATTCCATCACCGCTACGATCGTTATCTTTGACCGTATCCGTGAGAACCTGAGGGATAATACATTGCGAAAACAGGGTATCGATGTGGTGGTCAACACCAGTATCAGCCAGACACTGACCCGTTCCATCAACACGTCCCTGACGACTTTCATCACCATCACGATTCTCTATATCGTCGGTGTGGCGGCCATCAAGGAGTTCTCCCTGACTCTGATGTGCGGCGTAGTCTTTGGCGCGTACTCTTCCGTATGTATTACCGGTCCGCTCTGGTATCGCATGAAGATGCTGTCTGACAAGAGAAAAGCGAAAGCAAAAAAGGCAGAGGAAAAAGCAGAGACTCCTGTGAAGACCTCTTCCAAAAAGAAAAAAAGAAAAAAATAAATAATCAACAGGAATATATCTAAGGGGTTGCCGGGTCCGGCAGCCCCTTCTGTCTGGACGGGATAAAAATGTATAGAAAAGTTTGTGAGAATGGAGGGAGGAAAAGATGGAACAGTGGTTCATTGCCGCCAAACGGGCGGATTTTAACGGGCTGGCGAAGAATCTCCATGTCAGTCCGGTGCTGGTCCGGCTCATGCGCAACCGGGACCTGACCACGGAAAAAGAAATGGAAAGATATCTCCACGGATCGCTGGAAGATCTCTATGATCCTCACCTTCTAAAAGATGTGGAAAAGGGAGCGGCCGTCATCAGGGGGAAAATCGCGGAGGGAAAAAAGATCCGCATTATTTCGGATTACGATGTGGACGGCGTGTCCTCCAATTACATTTTATATAAGGGGCTGAAACGGTGCGGCGCCGATGTGGACTACCGGATTCCGGACCGGATCGCCGACGGCTACGGTATTAACGAGCACCTGATCGATCAGGCGTATGAGGACGGCGTGGACACAGTGATCACCTGTGACAACGGGATTGCGGCCGCGGAGCAGATCGCCTACGGGAACCGGCTCGGTATGACCTTTGTGGTGACCGACCATCATGACGTTCCCTTTGTGGAGGAAGGGGATACACACCGGGAAATTCTGCCGGAGGCCGCCGCTGTGATCAACCCCAAACAGGAAGGCTGTTCTTACCCTTTCAAACAGATCTGCGGGGCGGTCGTGGCTTTCAAATTTGTGCAGATTCTCTATGAACTTTCCGGCGTCAGTCCGCAGGAGACGGAAGAGTTTCTGGAGATCACGGCCATGGCGACGGTCTGTGATGTGATGATTTTGCAGGATGAGAACCGGATTCTTGTAAAAGAGGGACTTCGCCGGATGAACCGGTCGAAGATACCGGGCCTGCGGGCGCTGATCGCAGCCAATCATCTGGAGGAGAAGAAGCTTACGGCCTATCATCTTGGATTTATCCTTGGACCGTGCATCAACGCGTCGGGGAGACTGGACACGGCCAAAAAAGCGCTGGATCTGCTGCTTTGTACCGATCCGGAGCGATGCCGTGTCATGGCGGAGGAGTTATTGGAGCTCAATGCGGAGCGCAAGGAGATGACCCGGCAGGGAGAGGAGGCGGCGCACGCCTATCTGGAGTCTACCGGGTACGTACATGATAAGGTTCTTGTCGTTTTTCTGCCGGACTGCCATGAAAGTATTGCAGGAATTATTGCAGGAAGAATCAGAGAGTGTTATAATAAACCGGTCTTCGTGATCACAAAAACGAAGGAAGGTCTGAAAGGGTCCGGCCGCTCCATTGAGACATATCACATGTATAATGAGATGGTCCGGGTGAAGGACTGCTTTACAAAGTTTGGCGGACATCCCATGGCGGCGGGTCTTTCCATGGAGGAGGACCGCCTGTCTGAGTTCCGGGAGCGGATCAATGCCAACGCGCAGCTCACAGAAGATGACTTTGTCAAAAAGGTACATATTGATATTGCCCTTCCCGTTTCATGGCTGTCGGAAGAGTTTCTCACAGAGCTTGATACTCTGGAGCCTTTCGGCAATGGAAATCAGAAGCCGCTGTTTGCGCAGAAAGATTTTGCCATCACCGGGACCCGTGTCCTCGGGAACACAGGACGATGTCTCAAGTTATTTCTGAAAGATGCGGAAGGCTATGGCATGGAGGCCATCTATTTCGGAGATACCAATCTGTTTTTTCAGGATATGGAGACTGCCTGCGGCAGAGAGCAGACAGAACGGCTGCGGCGGGGACTGTCTTCGCCGGTGCGGATGGATGTCACCTATTACCCGGAGATCAATGAATGGCGGGGACAGAGGACCATACAGATCGTGATAAAGAATTATCGATTCCATACAGATGAGAGATAGGAAGATGACGAAAATGAATGAATCAAAGAATCAGAAAAGGAAGATCCGTCTGATCGGTCTGGATCTGGACGGAACGACGCTGACCACAGATAAGCGGCTGACGCCTCACACAAAGGAAGTGCTGGAAGCCTGCCTGAAACAGGGGATTGAGGTCCTGCCGGCCACCGGCCGGGTGTGGTCAGGGATTCCGAAAGAACTGACAGATATAGAAGGCGTTCACTATGTGATTTCCTCCAACGGCGCAGCGGTGGTGGAGCTTGCCACGGGTAAGGCCGTATACACCAACGGGATTGCATGGGAGCGTGCACTGGAGATTTTTGATCTGCTGGAGAAATACGATACATTTTATGACGCGTACGCCCTCGGCAACGGCTGGTGTGAGGGAAGGTTTTATGATGATCTGGACGCTTTCGGCATTGAAAAGTTTTTGCAGCCCATGGTGAAGCGCTCCAGAACACGGATTGACGATCTGCGCGCCTGGGTGCGGGAACATAAGGCTCCCGTCGAGAAGATCAACATGTTTTTCCTGGAAGAGGAGAACCGGCAGCGGGCGTTCCGGGAACTGAAAGATATTCCGGATCTGGCGGTGACCTGTTCCCTGACCAATAATCTGGAGATCAATCATTATACCTGCAACAAGGGCGACGCCCTTCTCAATCTCGGGAAGATACTGCACATTCCCATGGAACAGATCATGGCCTGCGGAGATGGCAATAACGACCTGGAGATGGTGCGGGACGCCGGTCTTGGCGTCGCCATGGAAAATGGTGAGGACAGCGTGAAGGAAGCGGCCGATTACGTTACAGTGACCAATGATGAAGAAGGCGTGGCGAAGGCCATTGAATTATTCTGTGATCTGGAGATGGGGGAGATTTCCGGGGAATAAGGAGTACGCAGAGAAAGCAGTGCAGTAAAGCCGATGCAGTAAGGCTGGGAAAGAACTGCGGATTTTTTCCGGAGGATTTACGTTTTTTTGTGTTTTTTCGAGCACATTTCTGCTATAATAAAGGCGATATATTATGTCAGTGAGAAAGGGTGGACGAAGTGAAGAAGCTTGAAGAATATGTGAAGAGTATACCGGATTTTCCGAAGCCGGGAATTATTTTCCGGGATGTCACCTCAATCCTTCAGGATCCGGAGGGGCTGAAGCTGAGTATTCATGAACTGATGAAGCGTCTGGAGGGCGTGGAGTTCGATGTGGTTGCCGGCGCGGAGGCCAGAGGCTTTCTTTTCGGTATGCCTCTTGCCTACAATAAGAGCAAGGGATTTATCCCAATCCGCAAGAAGGGCAAGCTGCCGAGGGAGACTGTCAGTGAGGAATATGATCTGGAATACGGCACGGAGACGATCGAGATGCATAAGGATGCTATTTTCCCGGGCCAGAGAGTGGTTTTAGTGGATGATCTGCTGGCGACCGGAGGAACGGCTGCGGCGGCCATCCGGATGATCGAGAGGCTGGGCGGCAAGGTTGTGAAGGTTCTTTTTGTCATGGAACTGGCCGGTCTGGAGGGAAGAAAGGATCTGGAAGGTTACGACGTGGATTCCGTGATCGTGTATCCGGGTAAATAATAAAGAGTTTTCGCTGCTGCCGGAAGTTCTTTTGTGGTGGCGGTTTCTCCCTGTGTGATCCTTTCGCCGGACTCACACGGGGATTTCTTCATTATATATAAGGATGCGGATGTCGGGACAAAGAAGTATGCCCTGCCCTTTCGCTATAGAAGGCAGGAACTCTTGATCCCGGTTTCCGAAAATAAAAAACAGGTGGATGGTTAGAGTGGAACATTTGAATTTATTACAGCGAATCGAGAGCAAGGCCGCGTCTTTCAGCAAGGGACAGAAGCGGCTTGCCGAATACATTATCAACAATTTTGATACGGCGGCCTATCTGACGGCCTCCAAGCTGGGCAAAGAGGCGGGCGTCAGCGAGTCGACGGTGGTCCGTTTTGCGTACCAGCTGGAATACGACGGATATCCGGAGCTGCAAAAAGCCATACAGGTGATCGTAAAGACCAATTCCAATTCCATGCAGAGAATGTCCCTTTCCTCCAAGCGATATCAGGAGAAGGGCGTTTTAAAGAGCATTCTGATGACGGACTGCGAGCGGTTGAGAGATACGATCCAGAACGGGATTGACGAGGAAGAATTCAACAAGGCTGTCAAGTTTATCAATGAGGGCCGGAGATTATATATACTTGGAACCAGAAGTGCCGCCCATCTGGCGGGACTCATGGGATATTATTTTAAGATGCTGTTTGACAATGTGATCGTGGTGGACGCCAACAGTACCTCGGAGACGCTGGAGCAGATCTACAATATGCAGCCCAACGACGTGATGATCGGCATCACATTTCCAAGGTATTCCAAGCGAACCATGATCGCCCTGCAGTTTGCCAAAGATCACGGCGCGAAGACCATTGCGCTCACGGACAACGCGCAGGCGCCGATCGTGGAGTTTGCGGACTGCAGTTTGTTTGCCAAGAGTGATGTGATGACCATCGTGGATTCTCTCGTCTGTGCTCTGAGCGTGGTAAATGCGCTGGTGACAGCCATCGCGCTTTTGCGAAAGGATGATGTGGAGAAGCGTCTCATGGCTCTGGAAGAGATCTGGAACGAATACGACGTCTACAACAGGAGCGCGGATTACAACAATTTCTGACGGACAGAAGCTGTGACATCGGCGCTCACAAAAAGAACTGCGCGCGGCTATCCTGATCGGACGGTGGAGACAGACGCGGGTCAGGGCGCGCAGGGAGAGGACATACACATTTATGAAGACAGTGATTATTACAGGCGGAGGGGCAGCCGGGATGATGGCTGCCATTTCCGCCTCTTTGGCAGGAAAGAAAGTGATCCTGCTGGAAAAAAATGAAAAGCTGGGCAAAAAGCTTTTTATCACCGGAAAAGGACGGTGCAACATCACAAACGCCTGCGAACCGGAGGACTTTTTAAGCCATGTGTCCACCAACAGTCGTTTTCTGTACAGTTCATTTTCCCGGTTTAATAACAGAGACATGGTCCGCCTGCTCAATGACGCGGGCCTGAAAACAAAGGTGGAGCGGGGACAGAGGGTGTTCCCCCTCTCCGATCATTCCTCGGATGTGATCGGAACATTGAAACGACTCTGTGACAGGAATCACGTGGAGATCCATTATCACGCGCAGGTATCGGAGATTCTTCTGACTCCTGCCGGAGAAAATGTACAGGGGAGCGGAGACGGCGCAAAAGACGCGGAGTACATTTCCTGCGATAAGGGAAAAGAGGGTCGCCCGGCGTTTGCCGGTGTGCGTCTTTCCGACGGCAGGGTCATCCGGGGGGATTCCCTGATTCTTGCCGCGGGAGGAAGCTCTTATGCGTCCACCGGCTCCGATGGCAGCGGATGCCGTCTGGCGGCTTCCATCGGACATAAGATCACGCCCCTTTATCCGTCGCTGGCACCGTTTATCATGAAGGAGAGCTGGTGCCGGGAACTGATGGGACTGACGCTGAAAAATGTGTCAATCCGGGTAAAGAATAAAAAGAAGCTGGTCTACGAGGGCTTCGGAGAGTTCCTGTTTACGCATTTCGGCGTCAGCGGTCCGCTGGTCTTGACGGCGAGCACCTGCCTGGGCAAACACCAGAAGGCGCTACAGGTCGGCGAGCTTACGCTGCATCTCGATCTGAAGCCGGCCCTCACGGAAGAACAGCTGGAAAAGAGATACTTAAAAGAATTCGACACATACCGCAATAAAAACATTTCCAATGTGATGGAGCGGATGCTCCCGAAAAAAATGGTGCCGGTCTTCCTCCATGAGGCGGGAATCGCTCCGGAGAAGAAAGTGCGGGAGATCACAAAGAAAGAACGGCGTCACATGGAGATGCTCATGAAAGATATGGTCCTCCATATCGTCGGCGTGCGCGGGTTTGAGGAAGCCATCGTCACCCGGGGCGGCGTCAGTGTGAAGGAGGTTTCTCCCACCACCATGGAGTCCAGACTGGTGGAAAATGTATTCTTTGCCGGGGAGGTGCTGGACGTGGATGCGGTAACCGGAGGCTTCAACCTGCAGATTGCCTGGTCGACAGGGTACACAGCGGGATATTTTGCATAACATTGTGTAAAAAAAGGGGTTCCTTTTTTTGGTGGATTGTGTTAGAATGGTTTAGTGTAGGCAATACTGTGTCATTAGACATAGAACAGATGATACCAGAAGACGGGAGGCAGTATCCATGTATTATAGTATTGCGATTGACGGACCGGCCGGAGCCGGGAAGAGCACCATTGCCAAGGAGATTGCGAAGAAGATTCATTTTATCTATGTGGATACGGGAGCCATGTACCGGGCCATCGCCCTCTACTTTTTGAGAGAGGGGATTGACGGTCACGATACGGAGCGGATTTCTGCGGAGTGTCCGAAGATCCGTGTCAGTCTGGGATATGACGAGGAAGGGAAGCAGCAGGTATTCCTGAACGGGGAGAATGTCACACCGTTCATACGGACGGAGGAAGTCGGGAAGATGGCGTCGGTGACGGCGGCGATTCCGGCTGTGCGGGCAGCGCTTCTGGACCTGCAGAGGAATATGGCCCTCACATCCAATATTCTGATGGATGGCCGTGATATCGGGACCAATGTGCTTCCGGACGCTTCTCTTAAGATTTATCTCACCGCCTCATCAGCCGTGCGGGCAAAGAGACGCTATGACGAGCTGAAGGCGAAGGGGACGGACTGTGAGCTTTCCCGGATTGAGGAGGATATCATCGAGAGGGACAGGCAGGATATGAACCGGGCCATCGCGCCTCTTAAGCAGGCGCCGGACGCCGTACTGGTTGATTCCTCGGAGATGTCCATAGACGAAGTTGTCGATGCGGTGATTGCCGAATATAATAAAATAATTATGCCGGAGTAAAGAATGGAGATCAATATAGCGAAGTCTGCTGGCTTTTGTTTTGGGGTGCAGAGAGCTGTCGATACGGTGTATCGGGAGTCTGCGAAGAAGAATGTTTATACTTATGGCCCCATTATCCACAACGATGAAGTTGTGGCTGACCTGGAGCGGCAGGGCGTGGGAGTGATTCATGACAGCAGTGAGTTCCGTACCCTCGGGGAGGGGACGATCATCATACGATCCCACGGAGTGCCCAGAGCGATCTATGATGAGATTGCGCAGGCAGGTCTTGATCTGGTGGATGCAACCTGTCCCTTTGTCCGCAAGATCCACAGGATCGTGGAGAAGGAGAGCGGGGAAGGCAGAGTCGTTGTCATTGTGGGCAACAACCATCATCCGGAAGTGGAAGGAATCAAGGGATGGTGCCTTACCACACCGATCGTCATTGAAGATCGGGAACAGGCGGAAGCGATTGCAGTTGATGCGGATACGAAGCTGTCTATTGTATCACAGACGACATTTAACTACAATAAGTTTCAATATTTAGTTGAAATTATCTCAGAAAAGGGTTATGATATAAATGTTTTTAATACGATTTGTAATGCCACTGAGGAGAGGCAGAAGGAGACGCGGGAACTGGCCATGCGCTCCGACGCCATGATCGTCATCGGCGGCAGACACAGCTCGAACACACAAAAACTTTTTGAGATAAGTAAAAAAGAATGTAGTAATACTTTTTATATACAAACAATTCATGATTTAAATATGGAGGATTTTCATAATATCGGGATACTCGGTATTACTGCAGGG
>DXEQ01000122.1 GCA_019114885.1 Candidatus Anaerobutyricum stercoripullorum | reverse complement strand
AACATACGAAAGATTAAAATTCCGGATTTTCTTCATCCATATCACCTCCGTTAATTGAATTTTGAGAGTTCTTCCGTCATTTTGAGGAATTCTTCCATGGAAGCGGGCTGCATGGGGGCCTCCTGCCTGATTTCAACGGCAGCCGGCTCCGGAACTTCCGTTTCCGGAAGCAGCAGCTTGCCTTTGGCATCCGCATCCCGCCTTACGAGCTCCCTGCCATCCTCTTTCCGCGCCGCCCGAATCTCCGTGGTCTTGTTTTTCCCTTTGGATTCCGGACTGCCCAAGGCCTGATAGCCGCGAACACTGGGATGGATGCTGTTGGTGAGTGTCCGGCTGGTTTCCGAAAAACGGTCAGTCATCGCCTTTTCCGTATATGGAAACGCCAGCCTCCGGTCTGTACGAAGCCCATGGGCAAAACAGGTAACATTCGGCTTATAAGCGCCTTCATCAAACGCCTTGATCATCGCAAGGTTCAAAGTATTAATGCTCTTCCGAAAGATCCCCATGCTGCTGTTCACAAGGTAGGAATAATCCGATCCGGGGCCGCACAGCCCAATCCCGATCTTACAGTCCGGATATCCCGTCTCCGGATCCAGGAGGGCGTCCACAAACTGCTTTGCCTGATCGACAAATTTCTCCACCTGTGCCTCCGTGCGGTAAAGGTTAGAGCCCTGGCTCACGTCATTGGTCCCAAGGGCGATCAGGAAGTAATCGATCCCTTCAAATCCATTGGAGCTGCAGTATTTCTGAAAATCCAGCCGACCTTTCTCCTTATCCCAGAAAGCATTGGTCTTTCCGGCATAGTCCGTATCGGCAAGGTAATCCTTCCATTTCCAGCTGCCGCGCCCTTCATGCTTCCCGTTGGAGGGTCCCCTGGTTCCTACCTGATTGACTTCACAGTCCCCATCCTCGGCAAGCAGCCGGTACACTTCCGTTGCCACCTGGTTACAGTCCACCAGAGAGTCCCCGCAGATACAGATGTTCCGTACCACCTTTGTTTTCAGAGGATGATGGACGCGCACCGCCACAGGCTTCGTCTCCCTGGCCTCCATCGTATTCTCATCCAGCCGGATCACATTGACATTGAAATCTGTATCCTCTGCCGTAGGGGTATAATTCAGGCAGTACTCATTCCGGGTCAGGGATTTGCTGTTCGTCACCCGGTAAAGGTTCATCCGTCCCTCATGCCTGGAAAGGCAGTCGAAGAACATGGAGAACTGCCGGCCCTCCATGCAGTCCCAATGGGATGGGGTCACGATATCCCCAAGGGTATCCCCATCGTTCCCATCGGAGATCGCCTGCGCTACATAGTTCTGATACCGCTTTTCCACATAGGTGGATGATGCCGTATCAAAAAGATCCCCTGCTTTGTATTCTGTGCCATTGACAGTGACAATCACATTGGGATCCATGTGGGCATTGTAAAGCTTATTGCTGTACCAGCTGGCAATATAGTAGCCGTTCATTCCGAGCGCCTTAAATCCGGATTCATTATAAAGATTGAGGGATTTGTCCCCCCAGTTATAGGCGAGGATACGCATGGGATAACCGCCGGTAGAAAGTGGTGTGTTATCCGCCATGGGCACTGCTTCCTCCTGCTCATGGATCCAGACATAATGATAATTCTCCGGCACACCAAGGATGCGCCCCGTGACCTGCATGGTCCCGGCCTCCTGGTCGATGGCAAAGCTGCCACCGGAGAGATACATCGAACTCCCAAGCATCCTCTGATAGCGTTTTTCGATATACCCGTTCAGGGCGTCAGACTGAAACAGCTCACCGGCGCTGTATTTCTCACCGTTATAGATAAAGGACAGGCTCGGATTCATGTGAGGGTTCCACAGCCTATCCTGATAGAAACTGGCGATATAGTAGCCGTTAACCCCCAGTTCCTTGAACTGCGCGTTATCATAGAGATTGATCTGGTCCTTCCCGCTGTCATAGCCAAGGATCAGCATGTTGTGGGCAGCAGCCGCCGCGCTTTCCAGAAGC
Organism: Candidatus Anaerobutyricum stercoripullorum; assembly: GCA_019114885.1. Lineage (GTDB taxonomy): Bacteria > Bacillota > Clostridia > Lachnospirales > Lachnospiraceae > Anaerobutyricum > Anaerobutyricum stercoripullorum. The sequence continues at coordinate 3,025 of DXEQ01000122.1, read as the reverse complement.
GGGATTGGTTCCTCATCTTCTTCCAGCCAGTAAAACTGCCTCGTGTTGCAGGAAGCGAGGATTCTATCCGTTACCTGGATGGTCCTTGCCGTCATGTCCAGCGTGATCTCTCCATACTCAAGATAAATCTCCTGTCCCAGATGGGAAGCGTAAGAGTCTGCCCGGTATGCCACCTTCGCCGGGTTTCCATAGTCGATCCCATTCACGGTGACCCCATTTGTAGCCGGGGCGACATACACCACAAGGCCGTCATAAAATACCGCCAGCACAAACTTATCCTTTGTGAAAAGCCTCTGCCATGCCGTGTTGGATTCCACATGGACAGATCCAAAGGATTCCGGCTGTCCCTCCACGGCTTCTTTTTCTTCATCCTGAAAATAGACCGCCCACCATCCTTTGGGGGTAAATTCCACTTCGGCGCTGTCCTCCGGGTTTACCTTCGTCTGGATATAATCGTTTCCGTTTGGCCTGCGGCAGACATAGCAGGTCTGAAGGAAGCCCACAGTCACCAGGCTGGAACCGTAGGTGATTTCTACCGCTCCGTTGATCCACTGCCACATGGTCGCATAATTGCTTAGGACCTCCGCCGGCCGAAGGTCGGGATGCAGATACAGGCCAAACCCATCTTTGTTTCTCGTCGAAGTACTAATTGAGACAAAACAGGTCCCTTCCAAAAGAGAAAACTCTTCATAGTCGTAGAAAACATTCCCCTCCGGAGCACGGAACGCGCCGCCCAGATAATTCTTACTCCTGTCAAAACAGACGATGTTGTGATAGGTATCCTTTCCCGACATATAGCTTAAGGCGCCGTGAATCAGGATGCTTCCCCCGGTGACCGGCACCATATGAAGGGTACTCCAGTTCTGGCTGGAAGTGACGGCACCGGCATCATTGACAAAGGCGTTATCTCTCCATCCCCAGCTCTTTGCAAGGTTCTGGAAGGTACGGGCTTTTCCAAGCGCCCGGACATTGGATCCGGCAGAATCAAAAGTCCGTCCGGTATCGTCCACACGGGCATCCACCATCTCTGCCGCATAATCGGCACTGGAATCCGTGCTTGCGGATACATTGGCATCCTGGCGGGCCTCGATATTTTCCATGCGCTGTTCCAGGGCAGCCTTATTGCTGTTGGTCAGATCCTCCGCAGCCTCCGTGCGCTGGGTCATGGTATTTAACGTATCCGTGGTCAGCTTCTGCATCCCGGCTACCTGTCCATCGGTCTCCTCCCGCAGCAGAGCGACCTGCTCCGAAAATCTGGCGCAGAGCGCCCAATATTCCTTCTGATTCAGCCCTGTTCCCGCCGGCACATCCTTCCGGCTGATATAACTGTCTCCGGATCCCTCCTCATATACAATAATGAGCGGTTCATAGGCCTTTGTGCTGTCCCAGACGCCATCATGTCTGGGAACGATCCGGTTTCCAATATACTCAGACATATCCTTCTCCTTTCTGCCGGATATTCCGGCGTTTAGATTTCTTCATGGAACAGCACCACCAGCCGTCCCTCCACATCTGTCCCAAAGGCAAGTCCCAGGCCATCATCCGTATCAAAGACCAGGTATCCCGCGTCATTGATCGAACAGTTGACCATCGTATCGTGGAGCTTATCGATGGTGCTGGATACCGATCCGGTTTCATAGCCCAGCCCATCATGGGACCGGATCCCAAAGTATCCGTCCTCCGTGGTAAAGCATTCATAGATCCCTGCCGCTACAGCCTCCACCGCTTTCTGGTAGGTGATCGCGGCGATTTTTCCGTTGCCTACCGCTGAACGCTCAATACGCAGTGTCAGGGAAAAGGTCCCCAGCACATCTCCCTCGTTATCCAGGAGGATCACATCCACGGGGTATCTGCCAAACACCGCTGTCATGAAATCCGTGACGGTAAAGATGACGGTATTTTCTTCGATAAACACCAGCTCCGGCGCTGTCTCCGAGCTGTACTGGAAGAGATGGCCATCCGGCCGGGTCCCCGCGCAGCTGACGATGGCGCCCTCCGGGATGACATACTCCACGGAACTGCTGTAGAGCCTGCAGCGGATCTTCCTTGCCTTATGGTCAAACTGCTTCACATGGACAACGGTGGGGACCAGGTTTTCGGTCAGGGAAAGTTCCACTTCCTGATAGATCTTCATATCCGCCATTTACACACCTCCTCCTTCTGTATCTTCGGTCTCCGGGGATGTTTCCGTGCCTTCCCCTGTTTCCGGTGTCTCCGGGTCTGTGGGTTCTTCTGGAACTGGCGGCTCTGTTGGCCCCGTCTCCTCCGGTTCATATCCGATGACAACCCACTCCGTCCCATCCCAGAGCTTCAGCCGCCGGCTGGCCTTATCCACCCAAAGGGCATCTACAGCGGGGCTTGTAGGCGCAGTCTCGGACTTTACGATGGTCTCACCCTGTACCACGGTCGTCGTGCCTCCGGAGTCTCCTCCGCCGGATACCCCGTCAAAGTCTACGGCCGCCTCCCAGTTCAGCCCGCCATCAGTACTGGCCGCAATGCCATAACTGCCTTCTGTGTACTGGCCAATCTTCAGAATCCGTTTATCATTCTCCGGGTCGAGCAGGCAGATCGCGTCTCCCTCCCAGAAAAAGTGATCGGTCCCAAAGATCTTCACAAGGGAAGTCCGAAGCGCCCCACTGAGCAGTGCGTCAGCGGAAAGTCCCACGGCCTCCACCGCAAGCTTTACCACTTCCTCCGTATCCGCCCAGCCATGCCCCCAGGTTTTTCCGCCATCCGTGCTGATAAAGAAACCGTTTGTGCCGCTCATCCAGGCGTAGGCGGAATCCTCCAGCTTTTCCGCCGTGTGGGCGTAGCGCACCGTGCTTCCGTCCTCCGCCATCCCGGAGGAATAATGAAGGCCAAGAAGCCCTGCCGCCAGGAGGTTAAAATACTCCTGCTGGACGGAAAGGGTACGCACGTCCGTCACCTGAGTCTCCACACGGTTGATGGCCTCGGTGGCCAGCTGCGCTTCATCCCGGATGCTCCCAAGGGCGCCGGAAAGGGATGAATTGCGGCTGTAGACACT
>DXEQ01000121.1 GCA_019114885.1 Candidatus Anaerobutyricum stercoripullorum | reverse complement strand
AAAGAAGTGATTCGGAAAGAAGATTTGCTGAATGTTCCCTTGATATGTTCCAGACAGGCCATCTCCCGGGATCGAAAGGACAACGAATTTGCGCAATGGTTCGGGAAAGACTTTGACAGGCTGGATATTGTCACTACATTTAATCTGGTATACAATGCGGCGATCATGGTTGAAGCAGGAATCGGATATGCGATAACAATTGATAAGATTGTGTATGCAGGAAAAGACAGCAGCCTTTGCTTCAGACCATTAGAACCGCAGCTTGATTCGGGATTAAATGTGATCTGGAAGAAGTATCAGGTGTTTTCTTCTGCTGCAGGTTTGTTTTTAGAAAAATTACGTGAGAATTTTGAGAGTTAATTACCATCCGTCATCGGGGAAAAATCGGATGCTCGTATATTTCCCCCATATCCCCCCTGGAGGCTTGCTGTGGACGAACTGATTTGATATAATTTTTTCAATTCGTAAAAGTGCTGGCAGATAAGGGAGGATTTCTTTATGACAAAAAAATGGGTACAGGCAGTTTTGATTGCAGCTTTGAGTATGTCCGCGATATGCGGATGCGGCAGCTCTGTATCGGATACTGGCAAAACGCAGGGTGTGGAGGCACAGACTGGAGAGTCGGGTGGTGCGGGCACACGAGAAAACGACGCGCAGGATGCGGCGGTGCGGACCATCACAGACGGTGCGGACCGCGCGGTGGAGATTCCAGAAGAGGTGGAGAGTGTGGTCTGCTCCGGAGTCGGCGCGCTGCGCTACACCTGCTATATGCAGGCGCAGAATCTTGTGGTCGGTGTGGAAGATTATGAGCAGGAGAAAGACAGTTCCCGTGGTTACAGCATTGTAAATGGAGATCAGTTTGCCGGGCTTCCGGTGATTGGAGGGAACGGGGACCCTTACGCGGAGGAGATCATCACGACAGGCCCGGACGTGATCATCTTGTCGGCGGCAGGCGGCGCGGACCCGGATCAGCTGCAGCAGACGACGGGGATTCCCGTTGTGGTGATTCCGGGAAGCGACGGCATGATGGATGAAGATGCGTATGAAACTCTTCATATACTGGGAGAAGTATACGGAAAGGAAGAGCGGGCGCAGGAGCTGACGGACTACATGGATCATGTGAAAGAAGACCTGACGGCGCGGACTTCCAATGTGCCCAAGGAAGAGAAGCCGACGGTGTACGTGGGCGGAGTCAGTTTTCAGGGACTTCATGGATTTGACGGGACGGAGGCAGGGTATGGTCCGCTGGCGGCCATCGGGGCGAAGAATCTTGCGGATGAGACAGGACAGACCGGTCCGTTTAACATCGAAAAAGAACAGGTGCTCGCATGGAATCCGGATGTGATCTTTCTGGATTATAACGGGATGGAGCTGATCGATGAAGATTATGCCCGGAATCCGGAGTATTATGAGCAGCTGACCGCCGTGCGGGAGGGAAGAGTATATTCCCAGATCTCTTTCCGCTCCTATGCTTCCAATCTGGATATGGCGCTGGCGGATACATATTATGCGGCGTCCGTCCTGTATCCGGAGCAGTTTGCGGACATGAATCTGGAAGAGAAGATGGCGGAGATTTTCGATACATTTCTTGGCGAAGATATATCCGCAGAACTGAAGGAGAATGGCTATGAATTCGGACCGATCACTCTTGGATAAAGACTGGCGCAGCGGCGAATATCATAAAAATCAGGTAAAAAGCATCTGGGTCCTGATCATTCTGGGGGTGATCCTGGCGGCGGCGGTCCTTTTGTCGCTCTGGGCAGGCTCCTATGAGACGCCGGTGACGGAGCTGCTGCGCGGTATTGTAGATAAGGCCGGTGACCCGAAGATCAATGTGGTGGTGCGCAATGTGCGTCTGCCCCGCATCTGCACGGCAGTGATCGCGGGGGCCGGTCTGGGTGTCGTGGGTTGTGTGCTGCAGGTGATTCTGGACAATCCTCTGGCTTCCGCTTCCACTCTGGGCGTGTCGCAGGGAGCCAGCTTTGGCGCGGCGTTTGCCATCATCGGCCTGCATGCCGGAACGCAGAGCGGCGGGAGCGTTTGGATTTCGTTGGCGGCCTTCGCGGGAAGTATGGGTGTTGCCGTTGTGATTCTGGGACTGTCGGGGCTCAGTCAGATTTCGCCGGAATCCATCGTTCTGGCAGGCGTCGCCATCAGTTCCATGTTTACGGGAGCGACGACGCTTCTGCAGTATTTTGCGGACGAGGTGGAACTGACGACGCTGACCTTCTGGACCTTCGGAGATCTGGGCAGTGCCGGATGGGAGCAGATTCGGTTCATGTTTCTGGTCGTACTGATCGTCTCCATATATTTTATCATGCACCGCTGGGATTTTAACGCCCTGCTGGCAGGGGCGGAGACGGCGCAAAGCCTCGGCATCCATGTGCGGCGGCTGATTCTGATCAACATGGTTCTCTGCTGTTTTACCGCTTCCACCATCGTATCCCATGTGGGCCTGATCAACTTCATCGGTCTGGTGGCGCCGCATATCGTGCGCAAGCTGGTGGGGAACAATCATGTCTACCTGATTCCGGGCACCATTCTGGCGGGGGCGTCTCTGCTTCTGCTGGGAGACCTGCTGGCAAGGACGATCATCAGTCCGGTGGTACTGCCGATCGGCGCCATCACCTCCTTTCTGGGCGGACCATTGTTTCTGTATCTGCTATTTAAAAGGGGGAAGGGCGCATGCTGAAAGTGAAGAATCTGAAATTTCGTTATCCGGGCGGCCCGCAGGTCTTAAAGGAGATTGATTTTGAGCTGGAAGACGGGAAGTTCCTGGCGGTTCTGGGCAATAACGGAGCCGGCAAAAGCACGATGCTCAAATGTTTCAACCGCATTATTGACCCGGAAGAGGGAAGCATCTGCCTTGACGGGGAGGAAATCCGCCGGATGTCCATGCGGGAGGTGGCAAAGCGGATCGCTTTTGTCGCCCAGACCATTCCGGCGGCGCAGATGACGGTTCATGACATGGTGATGCTGGGAAGGAAGCCGTATATGCGCTGGGGCTTTACGGAAGATGACCACATGATCGTGCATGAGGCCATGGACCGGCTCGGCGTGACAGAGATAAGAGGCCGTTTTTTAAATGCGCTGAGCGGCGGAGAGCGCCAGAAGGTGATGCTGGCCAGAGCGCTGGCGCAGAAACCGAAGCTTCTGCTTCTGGATGAACCGACCAGCAGTCTGGATCTGAAGAATCAGTATCAGGTGCTCCGGATCGTGAGAGAGATCTGTCACGAGACGGGCATTGCCGCCATCATGGTCATCCACGACCTGAATCTGGCGCTGCGGTTCTGCGACCGCTTTCTGCTGATGCAGGACGGGGCGGTGTTCCGGTACGGGGACGACCGGGTAATCGACAGAGAGGCCATCTGGCAGGTATATGGTGTCCATGGGGAGACAGCGGAGGTCAGAGGCCGGAAAATGGTACTGGTAGATGAAATGTGACAACGCATCCGAAAGCAATGCAGACGGCCGTGGCGGTACGGGCTGCGATATGACAGGAGGAGAAGATGGATAAGAATACACTTTGGAAAAAATGCGCGGCTTTCCACGGGCATGAGTGTGGAGGGCTGACGATCGGATATAAGGCGGCGCTCTATGCCCTGGAATTGCTGGACATTTCTTTAGAAAATGTATCTGAAAACCCGGAATGCATTTCAAAAGATGAAGATCTGGTCTGCATTGCGGAAAATGACGCCTGCGGCGTGGACGCGATTCAGGTGATTCTTGGATGCAGCGTGGGCAAGGGAAATCTGCTGTTCCACCTGCGGGGGAAACAGGCATTCTCTTTTTACAACCGGAGAAACGGAAAGTCTGTTCGGCTTGTGTTAAAACCGCGCCCGGCGGGGATGACGAGGGAGGAATCCTTTGCATACTTTCAGGCGCTGGAGCCGGAGGAAATGTTTGATGTGAAAGAGACAAAACTCGCACTGCCGGAAAAGGCCCGGATATTTCAGTCCGTGACCTGTGCCCGCTGCGGCGAGACGACCGCCGAAAATATGATACGGATGCAGGGAGGAGAAATGCTCTGTCTGGACTGTTATGAGGAGTACAACCGGTTTTCCGTATAGATCTGGAGGAAAAAATGTATCGCATTTTTATGATAGAAGATGACGAGGGAATTCTGAACGCAGTGAAAAAACGCTGCGAAAAATGGGAGATGGAAGTGTCCGGCGTGGCAAATTACCGGGAGATTCTCGCGGAATTTGTAAAGAAGCAGCCCCATCTGGTCATCATGGACATCGGGCTTCCGGCTTTTGACGGCTATCACTGGTGCCGGGAGATTCGCCGGATCTCCAACGTGCCGATCCTGTTCCTCTCCTCGGCGGCCGACAATATGAATCAGATCATGGCCATGAACATGGGAGGGGATGATTTTATCGCCAAACCCTTTGATTACGATGTACTCATTGCCAAGATGCAGGCGCTGCTGCGCCGGGCCTACGATTTTGCCGGGCACATGCCGGTGCTGGAGTGCCGGGGTGCATTTCTTTATCTGGAAAAGAATACGCTTACCTATGGAGACGCTGTCATCACACTCACAAAAAATGAACACCGGATCTTATCTCTTCTCATGGAAAACAAAGATTCCATTGTCAGCCGGGAGCGGCTGATGGACGCCCTCTGGGAGTCGGACTGCTATGTGGACGATAACACTCTCTCGGTCAATGTGAACCGTCTGCGAAAGAAGTTGGAGGCCAACGGACTCTCAGACTTTATCGGGACGAAATTTGGCGTGGGGTATTATATCCGGGAAGAAAAGGACGATGGGAAAGAATAAAAAGGAACGCATCCAAAGTTCCTGAATTCGACCATTTTTAAAGGAGGAAATGTAACATGCGATTCGTGAAACAATACCTCTGGGATCATAAATATATCATTCTGCTGGAAGTCCTGTTTGCCGGTATTTTTGCCGGCATTTTTTATCTGTATCATCTGCCTCTTGCAGCAGTTCTGTATCCGACGACGCTCTGCGCCATACTGGGGCTGTTGTTTGCCGCCGTGTCTGTCCGGAAAGCGTATGTGCGGCACAGGCGCATGGAAGAAATGCAGTATGTGAGCGAGGAAAGTCTCTCGGAACTGTGTGCGGAGAACCAAAGTATAAAGGATAAGGATTATCAGCGCCTCATCCGGGGACTCTGCCGGGAGAGACAGAAGATGCAGGACGAGACGACTGCCGCCCGCCGGGAGATGCTGCAGTATTTTACCCTGTGGGTGCATCAGATCAAGACGCCCATCGCGTCCATGCGTCTGCAGCTGGGTACGGAGGATTCCGCATTGGCAAGGCAGCTTCGCTCGGAGTTGCTGCGGATTGAACAATATGTGGAGATGGTACTCACATACCTCAAAATGGGAGCGGAGAGTACGGATTATGTTTTTCGCGAAGTTCGTCTGGACAAGATGATCCGCGAGTCCATCCGCAAGTTCCGGGGCGATTTTATCATAAAGAGACTGCGGCTTGTGTATGAACCGATAGAAGAGACGGTCCTCTCCGATGAGAAATGGCTGTCCTTTGTGATAGAGCAGGTGCTGTCCAACGCACTCAAATATACAAAGGAAGGTTCCGTCCGGATCTACATGGAAGAGCCTGCCACATTATGCATCGCGGATACGGGCATCGGCATCGCGCCGGAGGATATCCCCCGCATTTTTGAGGAAGGATTTACCGGGGGAAATGGCCGGGAGGATAAGCGCGCCAGCGGCATCGGACTTTATCTCTGCCGGGAGATCTGCCGCCGTCTGGGACATCGGATCACCATAAGCTCCGTGGTGGACGAGGGGACGACGGTGCGGATCGATCTGGGCAGGACGGAGGACTAAATCTTACGAAAATGTTAGAAGTGCCGGGGAAAATGTAAGCCAAATCCATGGAATACATTTTCCCCTTTTTGGTATGATGCTGTCAGAAGGAAGAAAACATTTTCCGTGGAGGAACAGGAGATTCTTTCATGGAGACTCTTGCTTTTCTAAAAAAGGAGGCATCGATCATGAGTATTCTGGAAGTAAAAGCATTGAAAAAAGTGTATACCACGCGGTTTGGAGCCAATCAGGTGACCGCCCTTAAAAATGTGAATTTCTCCGTGGAGGAAGGAGAATATGTGGCGATCATGGGAGAGTCGGGCTCCGGCAAGACGACGCTTCTCAATATTCTGGCGGCGCTTGATAAGCCCACCGGCGGGGCCGTCCTGCTTGGCGGCAGGGATATCACACAGATATCGGAGAGCAGGCTGGCACAGTTTCGGCGGGACAATCTGGGGTTTGTGTTCCAGGACTTCAATCTGCTCGATACATTTTCTCTGGAAGATAATATTTATCTTCCCCTCGTGCTGGCAAATGTACCGTATAAGGAGATGGCAAAGCGGCTGAACCCCATCGCAAAACTGCTCGGCATCAAGGGGCTGCTGAAAAAGTATCCGTACGAGGTATCCGGCGGGCAGAAACAGAGGGCGGCGGTGGCGAGAGCGCTGATCACACAGCCGAAACTGATTCTCGCCGATGAGCCCACGGGAGCGCTGGATTCCCGCTCTTCGGAGGAACTGCTGCGCCTGTTTTCAGCTGTCAACCGGTCCGGGCAGACCATCCTGATGGTGACCCACTCCACAGCCGCTGCCAGCAAGGCCAACAGGGTGTTGTTTATCAAAGACGGCGAGGTGTTCCACCAGATCTACCGGGGAGAGGACAGCGATGAACAGCTCTATCAGAAGATTTCGGACACTCTCACAATTCTCATGACGGGAGGTGAGGGACGATGAAGCAGGAAATGCGTCGTCCGGGCCGCGGTATGTATTTGCGGCTGGCATGGACGGGAATCCGGAAGAACAGGCAGCTGTATGCTCCGTATTTTGTGGCCGGTATGGCCATGGTCATGGTATTTTACATTTTCCGCTTCCTCGGCGCTTCCGCAGTGGTGGCGCAGCTGCCGGGCAAAGAAGTGCTGCCGGTACTGTTCAATGTGGGCGGCTGGGGCATCGGCGTGTTTTCCATTCCGTTTTTGTTCTATACCAGCGCAGGTCTGATCAAAAGCCGGAAAAAGGAACTGGGACTTTACAACATCCTCGGCATGAACAAAGAAAATCTGTTTCACGTATTGTTCTGGGAGACGGTCATCTCCTACGTCGTCACCTTGCTGGGAGGACTTCTTCTGGGCGTGGCGTTTTCCAAAGTGGCGGAGCTGGGACTTTGCAACATCATGGATAAGCAGGTCAACTACCGCATCTATGTGGACGGGGCGTCGGCACTGACAGCGGCCGCCTTATTCGCGGTGATTTATCTGCTGATCCTGCTGAATTCTCTCTGGCAGATTCGACGCAGCAATCCCATTGAGCTGCTGCATGGCGGTTCCGTGGGAGAGCGGCCGCCAAAGAGCCGGAAAATACCGACCATCCTTGGTCTTTTGCTTCTGGCGGCAACCTACGGCGTCGCCGTAAAGATGAGGAATCCGATTGGCGCAGGAGAAGTGGCGGCGGTGGGTGTATTCCTCATTGCCGGTACATTTTTACTGTTCCTGTGCGTCTCGGTCTTTCTGTGCCGCGTGCTGCAGAATAATAAGAAATACTACTATAAGACGTCACATTTTGTGACGATCTCGACCATGTCCTTCCGGATGAAACGAAACGGCGCCAGTCTGGCGGCCATCTGCATCCTGGTGACGCTGATTCTCGCCATTCTCTCCTTTGCCGTCGCCTTTTACAGCGGCTCCATCGGTACGGTCAACAGGCATTATCCTTACGATGCCGGCATCTCCGTGGAGATTCCCGCAGAAAATGTATCGGAGGAAATGACGTCGGGAACTTACACCCGGAAGCTGCGCGCCGAGCTGGAAAATGTGATGAAAAGCTACGCGGATACTGCGAACACGGAAATCTCCGAAGGCTATTCCGCCAATCTGATGGCGGTGATGGAAGACGGGTGCCTCGACCTGCGGTTGGATATGCGGGATACCTGGTACACGCCGGGCTATTTTACCGGCTGGGAGCGGGACAGCAGGCAGATTGTCTATGTCCATGTGCTGTCGCTGGCCGACTACAACCGCCTGTGCGGCACATCGTACACCCTGTCGCCGGACGAAGTGCTTCTGTCGTCGGAAGATGTCCGGTATGCTTCTGATCATCTGATACTTTGCGATGGAAATAAGATAAAAGTAAAGGAGCAGACCCGGAAGATTCCGGTGATGACAGGAGTGCGTCTGGACGGTATCGCCCTGGACGTCTATAACTGCGACGAGATCTATCTGGCAGTCTCAAATCTGTACTCCTTTATGGGAGGAAATGAGGACGCTGCCCGATATGACGAGGCAAACTACATGGCATACCACTGGGAGTTTGGCGTCAACGTGGACGGCACAGACCAGGAAAAACAGGACATTTATGAGAAGATGGAAAAAGCAGTGGCGAAGCTGCCGGGAGAATCGGAAGATTCGGCGCGGGAAGATCCATCGGCGGACGCAGGGAATGCGGACAGCGCAGACAATGGGGGCAGTGCAGGGAATGCGGACAGCGCACAGGACAACGCCTCAGAGGAAAATACCGCATACAATGCAGACGGAACGTCAGACACTGTCTGCTACCTGAAAGCGGAGCGGGGAGAGCGTTTCTACGGTCTGGCGGGAGGACTTCTGTTCCTGGCAATCATCATGAATGTATTGTTCGTGTTTGTGACCGCGCTCATCATGTATTATAAGCAGATATCAGAAGGATACGAAGACCAGAACCGTTTCGCCATCATGCGCAAGATTGGAATGACGGCCGACGAAATTAAAAAGAGCATCCGTTCCCAGATGCTCACAGTATTCTCGCTGCCCCTGCTGGTGGCCGGTGTGCATTTTGTATTCACATCGAATATTATCTATATCATGCTGAACTACTCCGTCATGGACGACCGGCCGCTTCTAAACAGCGTGATGCTCTTATGTTATCTTATCTTTGCGGTCATTTATTCCGCGGTGTACGCGCTGACCTCCCGGACATATTACAGGATCGTAAACCGGGCGTCAACATCGTAAACTGCCGGAGATGCCGTAAACCGTGGGATTATTTTGCAGGCAGCAGGATGACGCATAAACCGCGAAGTTATTCGCTGATAATTCTGCCATCGGTGGAGATGACGACCACCTGCCACGGAATAAACTTACCGCTGTCCTTCAATGCTTGCACGGCGGCGCGCTCCAGACCGCCGCAGCACGGCACTTCCATGCGGACGATGGTCACACTCCTGATATCATTTTCCCGAATGATGGCGGTAAGCTTTTCTGTGTAATCGCTCTCGTCCAGCTTCGGGCAGCCCACCAGCGTGATGCGGTTTCGGATAAAACGATGGTGAAAATCGCCGTAAGCGTAGGCAGTGCAGTCGGCGGCGATGAGCAGGTTTGCACCATCAAAATACGGGGCGTTTACCGGCACAAGTTTGATCTTCACCGGCCACTGGGATAACTGGCTGGCCACCGCCGGTCTTGTTGAATGGAGACCGTCGAAGTCGTCGAACTCGGCGAACCTGCTCTCCGGTTCGCTGGCCCCGGCTGCCTCTGCTTGTGGATGGCGCAGACTTTTTGCCTGACTACCTGGGCAGCCGCCGCTGGCAGGACGTTTAATCTCTTTCACATTGGAACCCGGACAGCCGCCGGTCGGCCGTTTGATCTCGTGCACATTGGAACCTGGGCAGCCGCACGGAAGCGGTGCTTCGGTCGCAGTGGCGGTTTTCCGGGCGGCGGCTTCCTGCGCAGACTTCACGGCTTCTGCATCATAAGCGGCGGCTTCCCTCTCTACAAAAGAGATGGCGTCCATGGGACAGGCTGGCAGACAGTCCCCCAGACCATCACAGTAATCATCCCGCAGCAATTTTGCCTTTCCATCCACCATTCCGATGGCACCCTCGTGGCAGGCGGCAGCACAGGCACCGCAGCCATTACATTTCTCTTCATCAATCTGAATAATTCTTCGTATCATCTCGTAACCTCCTGTTATTGTAAAAGTGAAAAAAAATCCATGTGTAAAACCGGCAAAAATCTTGCCGGACAGTACTTGCGTCAGTTCTGACAGTTGCAGTATACTATATGGACAAGAAAGAAGCTGTTGTTTTTGCAACGTAGTTAAAAGGGGATTTGTGTGTGGGGGTGGGGGAGGGATAAACAGACGACGACGGGAGCAGGGCGGCGCCGCAGCCAGCGGCGGGAGCGGCCATGCCGCTTTGCCCGCCGACACCCTCAGTTCGGACATCAGCGCTTTTATGAATCAAGCAGGGAGGAGCCGCTTACAGCGGTTCCCGGCTGACGCCTCACGGTCAGACGAAAAGCTTTGCCCTCAGTGCAAGCACAGGGCGGCCGCTTTATCGTCTTTCCCGCTTCCTGCTTTTTCCATAGTCTGTGCCATGTCCTCCTTCACAGGCCGGCGGTTCAAAGGACATGGGCGCATAGTCGCCGTCTGGGTATCAAAAAACAGCGGTTTTTTGCAATCTGGCAATTTCAGCCGTATATCAGGCGTTAAGTTACAGCGGTATCTGAATTATCGCGATTTTAACTGTATCACTAGCCGGAATTTTACGGTGCTTTCTGGATTATCATAATTTGAACCGTACATGCAGTCTGGATTATACGGTGATATTTGGATTATCGCGATTTGAACCGTATATGCATCTGGGATTATACGGTGATTTTTGGGTTATCGCAATTTGAACCGTACATGCAGCTGGGATTATACGGTGTTTTTTGGATTATCATAATTTGAACCGTACATGCAGTCTGGATTTTACGGTGATATTCAGATTATTGCTGTTTTAACCGTAGTGGCAGCTTTAAACTGAATCCTGTTATCAGAGAGTCTGTCCGCTGAAGTGGAGGAGGAGAATGAGTATATATGGCTTATCTTCTTTTAGTCAGACTGCTGATTGGACAGAGGGGTTTACTAATTTCGTCTGTTCATACATATTCAGAGTGTTTTGAAACTCGCGGTTCACATCGACAAATCCCTGTTTTTTTACGAAAATATATTGACATCGTGTCAGAATGATGCTACAGCACATCTGCTGACACATTGTCAGAATAGAACTGCAGGACAGGTGCTATAGCAGAATAGCGCTGCGATGCAGGCACGGACAGTGTGCCGGAAAGGCAGATTATACATTTGTATCAATGATGAAAGGAGGAACTGGACATGTTAGGCAACTTTTCATATTGTAACCTGACGAAGTTATATTTCGGAGACGAGTCTCTGGATTATTTGAACACGGAACTGCCAAAGTACGGTAAAAATGTGGTGCTCATCTATGGCGGCGGTTCCATCAAGAAAAACGGCATCTACGACGCCGTGGTAAAGATTTTAAAAGATAATGATAAAAATGTGGCGGAGATTGCCGGTGTCATGCCGAATCCGACGGTGGATAAACTTTATGAGGGCGTGGAAATTGCCCGCGGACATCAGGCAGACCTGTTGCTGGCGGTGGGCGGCGGTTCTGTTTGCGACTATGCCAAGGCGGTTTCTGTATCCGTCAACTGCGACGAAGACCCGTGGGAGAAATACTATCTGCGCTTTGAGGAGCCGGACTGCGAGACTCTTCCGGTGGGCTGTGTGCTGACCATGGTGGGAACCGGTTCTGAGATGAATGCCGGTGCGGTCATTACCAATCCGAAGACAAAACAGAAGATTGGTCATGTTTTTGCCGACGAGAAGATCATGCCGAAGTTCGCCATCCTGAACCCGAAGTACACGCTGACGCTGCCGCATTATCAGATGGTGGCGGGTATCTATGATATTTTCAATCATATATGTGAACAGTATTTTTCCGGCGAGGATGACAACACCAGCGATTACATCAGCGAGGGCCTGATGCGCTCTGTTATCCATGCAAGCCGCAGCGCCAACGAGAATCCGCAGGATTACGAGGCAAGAAGTAACCTCATGTGGGCGGCCACCTGGGCCCTTAACACACTGGTTTCTCGCGGCAAATCCACCGACTGGATGGTACACATGCTCGGACAGTCTGTGGGAGCCTACACCGACGCCACTCACGGCATGACTCTGGCTGCCGTTTTCCTGCCATATTATCGGCACATTCTTCCTTACGGCGTACAGAAGTTTAAGAGATTTGCCGTAAATGTATGGGATGTCAATCCGGAAGGCAAAACAGACGAGCAGATTGCCGGAGAAGGTCTGGCAGCCATGGAGAGCTGGATGAAAGAGCTGGGTCTGATCATGAACATTTCCGAGCTTGGCGCCACAGAGGATATGATCGAAGGTATCGCTGACGGTACTCTTATCATGCCGGGCGGATATAAAGTCCTTGATCGTGAAGAGATTGTAAATATTCTGAAAGAGTGCCTGTAGGATACAGGCGAAAGAATAAGACAAAATGATGGAAAAGGAGAGTGTATCATGAGTCAAAAAGTATTAGTTGCATATTTTTCTGCCAGCGGCACAACCGCCCGCGTGGCACAGGAGATGGCGCGGGAGACTGGGCAAAGAGCGTAGTATAATCATCATATCATTATGAAAACAAAGAGCATCTGACATACCTGTTCCTTTTGCCTCGGTTTGATGGGCTCCAGCGGGTGATTGTTTGTGCGGTGACCAAGTAATCTGGTCTTTGGACGCGGGCCGCTGTATCCGCCGTGTTATGTTTGACATGATAAAAAGAAATATTTATAATACGTGTATCGAGACAGAGAAATGCAGGCCGGAGATGCAGTTCTGTCAGGTTGTGTTTCCGGCCGGGAAAGAGGGAACAGGGTATGCCAAGAGGCTCAGAAAAATTAACAGCGGAAAGAAAAAATGAGATCATTCAGGCCTGTGCGTCTCTCTATGAGACGATGGGGTTTAAAGATATCACCATCCGGGATATCGGGGAGAAGACTTCTTTTACCCGGACATCCATCTATAATTATTTTCAGACGAAGGAAGAGATCTTTCTGGCGCTTTTGCAGCAGGAATATGAAATGTGGACAGAAGACCTGCAGGCGTTGGCAGCAATAGAAACCTCTCTTTCTGTCAGTGCGTTTG
>DXEQ01000120.1 GCA_019114885.1 Candidatus Anaerobutyricum stercoripullorum | reverse complement strand
TTAGCCAGTTTCTCTTTTAATGTGGTCTCTTTCATTCCGCCAACGTAATCGCTGTGATGATAGTAGATCTTCTGGTCTAACTTCTTACCTGTCACTTTGATCTTGTCAGCGTTCACGATGATAACGTAATCTCCGCAGTCCATGTGTGGTGTGAAGATCGGTTTATTTTTTCCTCTTAAAACTTTAGCAACTTCAGATGCTAAACGTCCTAATGTATGTCCTGTAGCGTCAACTACATACCAGTCTCTTGTGATGGTAGATGGGCTAGCCATAAAACTTTTCATGAGTCTGTCTCCTCCTGTTAAAATCTAAATCAATCTGTAGGGAATGTGACTTCCTGGCTGTCCGGACCCTCCATCACATTCATGCCTGCCTGTGCAGGTTTATGAAAAAAACACGTCCCGGGGCTTTGAGACGCATTTATTCGCATATCACAGTTAGATATTATATAATATCCCGCCGGGCGTGTCAACGAAATTTTTTAAAGATATTCAATCTTTTTTAAGAATAATCCCTTGGCCGGCACCGTCTCCCCCGCCCGGGTTCTGTCCCGGCTTTCCAGGATTTCTTTCACGTATTCCGGCGGCCAGCCGTGAAGACCGACCTTGATGAGAGTTCCACTGATGATGCGAACCATGTTATAGAGGAAGCCTTCACCCTCCACCCGGATGATGATATCCTGCGGATGTACATTTTCAGCCCCGTTTCCAGGAATAAACCATTTGTCAGGCTGCCGCTGACAGGACCACTGTCCATCCCCCAAGTCGATGCTCCCCTGTTTTCCCCTGATTTGTCCCGCTGCAGTTTCCATCAAAGAAAGTGCTCTGTCTGAAAAACGCTCTTCAACGGTAATCCCAAGCACCGTCCGCACCGTTGTCTTTACCTGGGTCTGGGCGGCGCAGAAGCTTTTGAAATCGTGAGTTCCCACCAGATACTGCGCCGCTTCGTTCATGGCGGCGACATCCAGCCGGTGAGGCAGCCAGTGACTGTACAGTCTTCGGGTCGGCAGAGGAGTCCGCCCGGTCTGGATATGATATTCGTATGTTTTCCTCGTATCGCAGTATCTCGGATGGAAGTCGGCGGCCACTTCGCAGGAATCCACCACACGAATATCTTCCGGCAAATGTGGATTCAGGGCAAACATCATCTTTTCGCCCGGTATCGGCGTGCCGGAATCAAAGACTGCCACATTACCACAGGCATGCACTCCGGCATCTGTCCGGCTGGCGCCGATCACCTGAATATCCTCTCCTGTGAGTCGGCTCAAAGCCTTATTCAGTTCTCCCTCTATGGTCGGCACGCCAGGCTGCACCTGCCAGCCGCAATAATTCGTCCCGTCATAGGCGACGGTGAGCTTCAATCGTTTCATGAGAATCTCCTTTTAATCCAAAACAAATCCGCACACTACCATGATCACCACATACACCAGCAAAATCCCATAGGCAGCAAAGTCATTCTTTCTATATATAAGTGGTTTCAGTTTTGTCCGGCCCTCGCCGCCGCTGTAACAGCGGGCGTCCATAGCCAGTGCCAGTTCGGAGGCGCGGCGGATGGCGGAGATGAAAAGCGGCACCAGAACCGGCAGCATTTTTTTTGCCCGTTGGATCAGGTTGCCGGATTCCAGGTCGGCTCCCCTGGACATCTGAGCCTTCATGATCTTATCCAGTTCCTCCGTCAGAATCGGAATAAACCGCAGAGCGATGGAAATCATCATGGACAGTTCGTGGATTGGGATGTGCAGACGCTGAAGAAATCCCAGCGACTTTTCCAGACCGTCAGTGAGCTGCTGCGGCGTTGTGGTAAATGTCATGATGGATGATCCCATGACCAGATAGATCAGGCGGACAATCAGATAAAAAGAAATCCACAGTCCCTCCTGTGTGATTCGAACCGGTCCTGCCTGAAATAAAATATTTCCCGGCGTGCAGAGCAGGTTCACCACTGCAGAAAAAATGATGATGATCAGCAGCGGTTTCACACCGCGCAGTACCATGCCAAAAGGAACACGGGAAAGTCTGATGATCGCCGCCAGAAAGATTGTGGCCGCTGCCAGTCCCGGAACGGACTTTGGAAAGAACAGGGTAATCACGAAGAGGAGGGTCCCCAGCAGCTTCACCCTGGGATCCAGCCGGTGCAGGCAAGAATCCGCGTTATAGTATTGTCCTAATGTCATTTCTCGAAGCATCGCTGTTCCTCCAATATACGTTCCGCCAGGGCCTGCACGGTGAGCGGCACTGCGGAGGCGGCATGTACCGCACCCGAAATGATTTCTCCTTCTTCCCGGTCATACCGGGACGTCTGGAAGTATCCCCCCTCTTTCAGTCTCTCATAAAAGGCCAGAGCCTGCGGCTGTTCCAACCCTATGGCTGTCAGTTCTTTTTTTCGCAGAAAGACACGCTCTGTCGTATCGTCCATGACCAGCCTGCCGTGATCCATGACCAGAACCCGGCGGGCGTTTTTTGCCACATCGTCCATGTCATGAGATACCAGCAGGATGGTGATTTTTTTCTCCTCATTCAGATAGCGAAGAAGGGAGAACAGGTTCTTCTTTCCTTCTCCGTCCAGTCCGGCCACCGGCTCGTCAAGAATCAGATATTCCGGTTCCATGGCGAGGATACCTGCCAGGGCCACCCGCCGTTTCTGTCCGCCGGAAAGCGCAAAAGGCGACGCCGCCTCTAGTTCCGGCGAGATTCCCACCACTTCCATGGCCTTTCTTGCCTTTTCCTCACAGACTTCCCGGGAGTATCCAAGATTCTTCGGGCCAAAACAGATATCTGCCAGCACAGTCTCCTCAAAAAGCTGGTACTCCGGATACTGGAAACAGAGCGCCACTTTCTGGCGGAGCTTCTGCAAAGAAAATGTTTTATCCAGCACATTTTCTCCGTCAAAATAGTATTCACCAGCGTCCGGCCGCAACAGACCGTTGAGGTGCTGGAGCAGGGTGGACTTACCGGAGCCGCTGTGCCCGATCAGGGCAGCATACTCGCCTTTTTCCAGCGAGAAACTGACGTCACGGAGGGCATATTGCTTTTCTTCCTGCCATTGTTCTTTATACTGGTAACTTATATTTTTTAAAACAATTCCCATAATTATTTCCTGTCAAATGTACAGGGCTGCCGATATAAAATATCTGGCTCTTTCATCAATCGGCCCTGTTGAGTTTTCTATCCGTCTCTCATTAATTATCTTGTTCAATATTTCCCGGTCCAGTTTGCAGTAGAAATTCCTCCAACGCTCTGCCGTCCTGAATCTCCATCGGTATATCCATGCCGCCCTGCCGCAGCAGGCAGAGAAGTTCTTTGTCAAAGGGCAGAGTAATACCCAGCTGCCTTAATTCGTCCGCCCGGTTCCAGAGTTCGTCCGGACGTCCTTCCATAGTCACCTTTCCCTCATTCATCACATAAAGATAATCCGCGTCTTCCACTTCTTCGATGTGATGGGTGATATATATGACCGTGATTCCCTTGTCTCTGTTCAGATGACGGATTGCCTCCAGTACTTCCTGCCGGCCTCTGGGGTCCAGCATGGCGGTAGGTTCGTCAAAGACAATGCACTCCGGCTCCATGGCAAGGATACCCGCGATGGCAACCTTCTGTTTCTGTCCTCCGGACAATCTGCCGGGTGACAATTCCCGACAGGCTGTCATACCGGTAGCCTCCAGCGCACCCGCAATCCTCTCCCAGATCTTCTCCGTAGGCACGCCCAGATTCTCCGGACCGAAGGCCACATCTTCTTCCACAATATTGCCGATAATCTGATTATCCGGATTCTGAAAAACCATACCGGCCGTACGGCGGACAGGAATGATGTTCTCCGGTTTGGAAGTATCCATTCTTTTTACAAAAACGGTTCCATCTGTCGGGTGCAGAAGCGCCGTCAGCTGTTTTGCCAGCGTGGACTTACCGGAACCATTGTGTCCGAGGATTCCGACAAAGTCACCCTTCCCGACAGACAGGGAGACGCCGCCCAGAACAGTCTTTTCCTCTGGTGCTTCCTGGTTTTCGCTATAGGTTCTATATTTGAATATCAGGTTTAATGTCTCTATTATTTTCATAGCTGTCTTATTTCTTTATCCGATGCGGATACTTTCCGCCACAATGACAAAAGAGGAGACCGCCCTAACAGTCTCCTCCGATAATTCATTCATTATACTAACTCGATGATAACCTCAAGAGCAGCGTCACCTTTACGCTGTCCGATCTTAACGATTCTTGTGTAACCACCGTTACGTCCTGCATATTTTGGACCGTACTCGTCAAAAATCTTCTGTGCCAGATCGACTTTCTTTGTGTTGGCCTTTCTTCCCTTTGCCTCTGCCGGAACCTCAGTTACAGGGTATAATACCTTTAACATCTGACGTCTTGCGTGAAGTCTGGAAGGAAGATCTTTTTTGATCTCTTTCTCTACGGTATCGTATACGGTTACTTTCTTGCCGTCTACAACCTCTTTTACTCTCTTACCGTCTTTGTCTTTTCTGGCAACCTTGGCCTCAACCTTAACAACCTCAAAGTTGTCTCTTTCTTTTACGCCGAGAGCGATGAGACCTTCTGCAATCTTACGAATCTCTTTTGCTTTTGCCTCTGTTGTACGAATCTTTCCGTGATACAGTAACTGAGTTACCTGATTACGTAATAATGCTT